>NZ_JAIGQA010000257.1:0-8877 GCF_019733245.1 Streptomyces sp. WAC04114 | reverse complement strand
CACCCACCCTCCCCACGCCGGAAGGGCGGCGTCACCCGTCCGAGTGACCGGCTTGCAGCGACGGCTAACGGACCGTTACGTTCGCCGCGACAACCGCAAACAGATACGGCCCCCGGCCGGGAGTGGCATCCCGATCGAGGGCCTGACCGATCAGGAAGTAGTGCCTTCCCGATGGCTGACCCGCAGTCTAACGCGCGCCTGCGCGCCGACGCCGGAGCTCCGACTACCGGCGTGATCCACGTACGCACCCGCCTCACCGCCGACTTCACGGTGATCTCCAACGCCCTCGCCCAGCGGCGCGGCAGCGCGGTCACGATCGGCGTCGCGGCGTACATCGCCTCCCTGCCGGACGGCTCCCCCGTCACCATCGCCGCCCTGTGCGAGCACTTCAGCGAGGGCGAGATCCTCATCTCGCGAGCGCTCAGGGAACTCGAATCGGCCGGATACCTGGAACGCCGCCGCGAACGAATGCCCACCGGGCAGGTGCGCACCCGGACGTACTTCTACGACGTACCGCGCGGCGAGGGCCCGGACGACCCGCCCGAGCCGCCGAAGCCCCGGCCGCGGAACCGGCCTACCGTCCCGCAGGCCCGGCGGGAGACGGCGCCCGCTCCCGCTCCGGAGGAGCCCGGCAGCCCGGCACCCGCCCTCGCCGACGCCGCCCCCGAGGCGGTCGCCGTACTCACCGCCCTGCGCCGGGTCGACCCCCGCCTGGTCCTGTCCGCGCAGGAGGCCGCCCGACTGGCGCCGGCCGTCGCCGAGTGGCTGGCGGCCGGTGTCGGACCGCGGGAGATCACGGAGCTGCTGACCGTACGGCTCCCCGACCGTTTCCGGGCCCGCCCGGCAAGCGTCCTGGCCTTCCGCCTCCGGGAGACCCCGCTGCCGTTGCCCTCCCCCGCACCGCTCCCGCCGAGCGTCGAGCGCCCGGCCGTACTGCCCTTCCAGACCTGCGACGGCTGCGAGCGCGCCTTCCGCGCCCCGGGGCCCGGACACTGCCGGACCTGCCGGGACCGACTCGCCGGGGAGGGCCTGCGTGCGGCGGGCTGAGGCGACCCGGGCGAAGCCTGCGCCTCGACCGGCTGATCAGGGGGCGAGGTCCAGGACGCGCACCGGCTGCCCCTTCCACGTGTGCGCCCTGGTGGTCGCGATCACCGCACCATCCGGCCGCTCCGGGCTGGGCTGGGCGGCGTAGAGGGTGTGCGCGTCGGACCAGGTGGTCGCGCGGGCCACCGCCAGTGCGGCGGGCAGGTCCAGATCGACGATCGTGATGCAGGGCAGGGTGGCAATGTGCTCTGCGGTCCCCGGTCGGTCACGGTCGGCCTCGACCAGAGAACACTCCCATCCCCCTGGCCGATGGCCGCACCTTCACTCTCGACCTCGACGAGCTGCCGCGCCCGGAACCCGAGGCGGACACCCGCTGACGGAAGAGGAGGAGCTCACGGGCGGCTGAGCCGCTTCACGGCCTCCTCCAGCACCCCCGTCCGCTTGCAGAACGCGAACCGCACGAACGGGGCGCCCTCCTCGCGGTGGTCGTAGAAGACCGCGTTGGGGATGGCGACGACTCCGGCGCGTTCCGGCAGGCCGCGGCAGAAGGCGAAGCCGTCCGTTTCGCCGAGAGGGCGGATGTCGGTGGTGATGAAGTAGGTGCCAGAGGGGCGGAAGACCCGGAATCCGGCCTCCGCCAGGCCCGCTGCCAGCAGGTCCCGCTTGGCCAGCATGTCGGCGCGGAAGTCCGCGAAGTACGACTCGGGCAGCGAGAGGGCCTCGGCGACGGCGTACTGGAACGGGCCCGCCGAGACGTACGTCAGGTACTGCTTCGCCGAGCGCACCGCCGTGACCAGCTCCGGGGGACCCGTGATCCAGCCGACCTTCCAACCAGTGAACGAAAATGTTTTTCCGCTACTCGAAATGGTGACCGTGCGCTCGCGCATCCCCGGGAACGTCGCCAGCGGCACGTGCTCGGCGTCGTCGAAGACCAGGTGCTCGTAGACCTCGTCCGTCACCACCAGCAGGTCGCGCTCCACGGCCAGCTCGGCGATCGCGGCGAGCTCCTCGCGGGTGAGGACCGTGCCGGTCGGGTTGTGCGGGGTGTTGATCAGCAGCAGCCGGGTCCGGTCGGTGACGGCGTCGCGCAGCTCGTCGAGGTCGAGACGGAAACGGCCCTCCTCGATGTCGGCGCGCAGCGTGACCGGCACCCGGCGGCCGCCCGCCATCGCGATGCACGCCGCGTAGGAGTCGTAGTACGGCTCGAGGGCGATCACCTCGTCGCCGGGCTCCACCAGGGCCAGCAGGGCGGCGGCGATGGCCTCGGTGGCACCGGCGGTGACCAGGACCTCCGTGTCGGGGTCGTAGGACAGTCCGTAGCGGCGCTGCTGGTGGGCGGTGATCGCGGCGCGCAGCTCGGGCACGCCGGGGCCGGGCGGGTACTGGTTGCCGCGGCCGTCCCGCAGGGCCCGTACGGCGGCCTCCCTGATCTCCTCGGGGCCGTCGGTGTCGGGGAAGCCCTGTCCGAGGTTGATGGCGCCGGTGCTCAGAGCCAGGGCGGACATCTCGGCGAAGATCGTCGTCCCGAACTCGGCGAGCCGGCGGTTCAGGAGGGGGCGCGCGCTGGAGGTCATGCCGGTCATCCTGCGCCGAGGCTCTGGAGTTCCTCAACACTGCTTCGCTGATGTTCACCTGTGCCGGTACCCAAAGCATCATTGCTGGGCACTTGGTACGGCGGCCCGTGGCGTGCCCGTGCGAGCACGACACCCGCCCCCACGCCTTATGTGAGGGACGCCACACTCGAAACCCGCACAACCCCCCGCCCTTCTCGAAGGTCTGGGGCGGCGGTGGGAAGACGCCGTCTTCCCACCGCCGCCCCAGACCGTAAGGAAGGCATGAACCGAGCCATTCGTGCGTCCGCCCTCGCCGCGACCACCGTCCTCGCGACGACCGGAGCCCTGCTCACGTGCACGTCCGCGGCCGGTGCCGCCACGGCGCCCGTGACCTGTAAGTCGCCCGTCTTCAAACGGCAGTTCTACGCGAACACGACCTTCTCCGGTACGCCGAAGAAGACCGACTGCGATTCGAAGATCGATCAGAACTGGGGCACCGGCGCCCCCGCCGCCGGGCTGCCCAGCAACTACTTCGGTGTGCGCTGGACCGTCACCCGGGACTTCGGCTCCGGCGGACCGTTCTCGATCCCCGTCGCGACCCGCGACGGCCTGCGCGTCTATCTCGACGGCACGCGCAAGGTCGACATCTGGAAGAACGTCTCGACAACCCAGACGAAGACCGTCAACATCACCGTCCCGTCCGGGACGCACACCCTCCGCTTCGACTTCGTCAACTGGACGGGCGCCGCGAACGTCAAGGCGGACTACCTGCCCCGCACGTCCGTCACCGTCGACACGGTCAAGCCTCTCGTGCCCACCGGCACCTCCCTCACGTACGACTCCTCGTACCGGGCCAACTTCAGCTGGACGGCCAACAAGGAGATGGACCTCGCGGGCTACCGCGTGTACCGCCGGCTCCAGGGCACCTCGTACGGCACCAAGCCGCTGGCCACGACGACCTCCACGTCGTACACGGACACCACGCTGCCGAAGAACGGCGCGGTCTACTACTACGAGGTCCGCGCCTTCGACAAGGCGGGCAACGTGTCCGCGGGTACGGCGGACAAGTCCGTCACCACCGTCGACCAGAGCGCTCCCGCGGCGCCGAAGGGGGTCGAGGATGCCTGGAAGCCCGACTACTCCGAGAAGGTCAGCCTTTCCTGGTACGGGAACACCGAGGCGGACTTCGCCGGGTACAACGTGTACCGCTCCACCACCGGCAGGCCGGTCGCGCTCACCGCGGCGAACCGGCTGAACGGCGACAAGCCGCTCACCCAGTCCTGGTACCAGGAGTCGCTGCCGCTGACCGGGGACACGTACTACTACGTCGTCACGGCGGTCGACACCCGCGGCAACGAGTCGGCGGCTTCCGGCACGGTGGAGTTCTACACCCGGGACAAGACGGGTCCCGTGGACACCGCGCACCACGCAACGGCGGTCGAGGACGAGCGCGGGGTCACGCTGACGTGGGACAAGTCCGAGACCACCAGCGAGGACTTCGTCGGGTACACGGTCCTGCGCTATGACAAGCCGCGCACGGAGCCCGGGCGCACGACCGTGCAGGTCGCCAAGGGCATCCGGGGCACGTCCTTCACGGACGCGGCCCCGCCGCCGGGCGCCACGCACTACTACTCGGTCGTGGCTGTGGACGACGCCGGGAACGGCGGCACCCCCTCCGTCGAGATGCCGGTCGCGGTCGCCGGAAACAACACGCCGCCGCCTCCGGTGACGGGCGCGACCGCCACCGCCCAGGAGAACGGCGTCTCGCTGAGCTGGGACGCCAGTGACGATCCCGGTCTCGACCACTACCGCATCCTGCGGGGCACCCTCGTCGACGGCGCGTGGGTCTACAAGCCGCTCATCGACGCCTGGACCCTCAAGCCCAAGGAGTTCACGGAGACCCACCACCTCGACCGTATGGCCGCCGACGGTGAGCAGTTCCGCTACAGCGTCATCGCCGTCGACCAGTACGGCAACCAGCTCACCGTCGAGACCGGGGCCCCCGTCCAGGACGTCACCGAGCTCGACCTGCGCCCCGACGCCGGCGCGGGCCCCGCCGTGGGCGACACTCCGATCGGCCACCTCTACGGCGACGTGAACGGCTGGGTCGGCTGGTGGCTGGGCAGCGACACGGGCGCCAACGGCAGCAAGGTGACCGGCTTCACCGTCTACCGCTGGAACCGGTCGACCCACGTCTTCGACAAGGTTGACGTCCAGACGCGCGGTGCCGGCACCAGTTGGTCGTACGTGGACACCGCCCGGCCCAAGGGAACGACCACGTACTACCGGGTGACGGCCACCCTTGCGGACGGCACGGAGACGGCCGCCCGCGAGATGGGGTTCGCCTCGGAGAATTAGCTCCCGCCGGTTGCGGCAACGCCTTCGGCGTCCGCAGACGGCCCAGTGAGCTTCGGACGGCCCCTGACCTGCCTTTCTGTGCAGGTCATGGGCCGTTCCGCCGTGAGAACCCTCTGAAGTTCCTCAACTCTGTGTTGGGCCCGGAGCGGGGAGGGCATCACCGCCTCACGCAAGAGCGAGGCGCCCACGGGGGGCCGCTTCGGGGGAAACGAAAGGAGGGTGACGCCATGATCGTCGGCATCATCCTGGCGGTGGTCGGAGTCGTCATGGTCGGGGCGCTGGTCTCCAAGGCCCGCAGGGGCGGGTCCCCTTCCCGGCGGACGGCGCGGCGCGGGGCGTGGGCGTCCTCCGGTTCGAGCAGCAGCGACAACAGCTGGTGGGCCGGCGGGGGCGACTCCGGCGGCGGACACAGCGGGGGACACTCCTGCAGCAGCAGCTCGTCCTGCAGCAGCGGCTCGTCCTGCGGAGGCGGGTCGTCCTGCGGGGGTGGCGGTGGCTGCGGCGGCGGAGGCAGCTGACTGACGCCGGCCTCCTCACGGCGACCTTCTGTTGTCCACGACCGGGGCCGTCGGCCGTCCTCCCGAGGGGGAGGCCGTATGCACCGAGCGCGGGGTCCGCACCTGGGGGCGGGCCCCGCGTTGTCATGTCCGGGGCTTCCCGGACGGAGCACCGGCCGAACGCCTGCGCGGCGGCCACAAGGGGATCCTGTCAACGCTTCCCGCCTGTAGGACAACTCCCGTCCGCCCTGGTGCGGCTCCGGCAACTGCGGTCGGCGAGCCGCCCTTTCGGGGATCGGGCGGAATTCCGCGCTCCCTTTCGTCCCGGCTCCGTTGTGAGTCAGGGCGCACCGGCGCACGCCTCCCCGGCACCGGCGCACGCTGTAGTTGAACAGTTGAGCTGTGGAGCCCTCTGAGGGATGGAAACCCTACGAACTTGGGTAAAAACGCTGTTGCGGCGCCACCGTTCATGATTCCCTCTAAGTCACCGACGCAGCCCCACGGACGTCCTGCGTACACCTTCCTGAAACCGGCCGACCGGGCTGCCCCGGGCCGACATCCCCCGGAGCGACCGGGGCGCAGCGGACCCATCTCCCCCTCCTTTTTGTGTGCTTGCGGAGCCGATCCATGCTCACGACCCTGAACACCTCCTACACCGACACCCGCGCGGCCGATCTCGCATGGGCCCTGGGGCGCGAGCCGCTTCCCGCACTGGCCGCACTCGACCTCGAACTGGCGGACACCAAACTGCAGTTGCGACTCCTCGGTGCGTCCCACCAGGTACTGCTGGAGGAGGAGCGGGGCATCTGCTCGGAGACGGTGGCGTGCATCGCGGGCAGCAGCACTCCGCTTCCGCTCGGCGTCGCCAAGCGGGTGGACGACTGGGAGTACGAGTTCGCGGCCCGGGTCGAGGTCCTCTCGCCCGGCTCCTTCGCGGGCCGCGCCCAGGAGTTGCTGGCCCTCGTCTCCGACCACCCGCACGGCCTCGCCGGTGTCTTCCCCGGCAGCCCGTACGCCTTCACGGCCCTGCTCGCCCAGCACCACGAGGGACAGGTGCACTGGCGGACCTGGCACGCCTACCCGCAGGACGGGCAGTTGGTGGCGACCCGTACGAGGGTCGGAGTGCGCGTACCGGCGTCGGTCTACGTCAACTGACCCTTGCCGACTGGTGTCCGCCCCGCCGGATCGTATGTGGTGAACCGAAACTCGTACCGGTACCCGGCCCTGTAAACCAGCACCACACGTGTGGGTGACGAATCGCAGTCGAGGCGTGACGTAACGTCGCAGCGTGATCGAGCCGCACGCGCCCGCCCCGCCCCGTTCGCAGGAGCCCTGGAGCGCCCCGGGCGGCCCCGACGGCCCGGCGCGGCTGCCCGTCCGGCCGGGCACCGGACGGTTCCTCGTCCTCGCCGGGGTGTTTGTCTGCGCGGCCTGCGGACTCGTGTACGAACTGGAACTCGTCGCGCTGGCCTCGTACTTGATGGGCGACTCCGTCACGCAGGCGTCCGTCGTGCTGTCCGTGATGGTCTTCGCCATGGGCGTCGGCTCCCTCGCCGCCAAGCGGCTGCGCCGGCTCGCCGCGGCCGGCTTCGGCGCCGTCGAGGCCACCCTCGCGCTCGTCGGCGGCTGCAGCGCGATGGCCCTTTACGCCGTGTTCGCCTGGACCGGCGACTGGGGCGGGATGTGGGCCAACGGGCCGCGCTGCCTGCTGGTCGCCTGCTCCCTCGCCGTCGGACTGCTCATCGGCGCCGAGGTCCCGCTGCTGATGGAGCTGATCCAGCGCATCCGCCGCCAGGACGCGGGTGGCGCGGTGGCCGACCTGTTCGCCGCCGACTACGTCGGAGCACTCGTCGGCGGCCTCGCCTTCCCCTTCCTGCTGCTGCCGTTCTTCGGGCAGTTGACCGGCGCGCTGCTCACCGGCGCGGTCAACACGGTCGTCGGCGGGGCGCTGGTGCTCGGCCTGTTCCGGCGGGACCTCACCCGCCGGGCCCGCTGGCTGCTGCTGATCGGCAACGGCCTCGTCCTCGCCGTCCTCGCCTCGGCCGCCGTCCTCGTCGACGACTTCGAACGGGCCGCGCGGCAGGCGATGTACGGCGAGGACGTCCGCGTGGCACTGCAGACCGGTGTGAAGGAGGTGGTCCTCGCCGGCGGCACGGACGGCAGGTCCCTCGACATCTACTTCGACGGCCGGCTGCGGGTCAGCGGGCGCGACGAACTGCGCTTCCACGAGGCCCTCGTCCACCCGGCCATGACCGGCCCGCACGCGCGCGTGCTGATCCTCGGCGGCGGCGACGGCCTCGCGGTGCGCGAAGTGCTGCGGCACGCCGGAGTGGACAGGGTCGACGTCGTCGAACTCGACGCGGAGGTCGTCCGGCTGGCCCGCACCGACCCGGCCCTGTCCGCGCTCAACGAGCACGCCTTCGGCGACCCGCGCGTGCGGGTCACGACCGCGGACGCCTTCGGCTGGCTGCGCGGGGCGACCCCGGCGGCGTACGACGTGGTCGTCTCGGACCTGCCCGACCCGGGCATCACGGAGAGCACGAAGCTGTACTCGCAGGAGTTCTACGGTCTCGCGCGGCGCGTGCTGGCCCCCGGCGGGCGGCTCGTGGTGCACGCCGGGCCGGTCGCGTCCGACCGCCGGGTGTACTGGACGGTCGAGGCCACCGTGCGCGCGGCGGGCCTGCGCACCGCCCCGTACGGCACGGCAGGCCGATACGCCGGTTCCGCCGCCGGACCGGACCGCACGCCCCCCGATCGCGCCCGGGCGCCCCGGGACTGGGGTTTCGTGCTGGCCGGCCGCACGGACCCGCGCCCGCGGCTCGACCCGGACGGCCCGCGGCCCAGTGCCCTCACGGAGGCGTCCCTGGCCGCGGGGGAACGGGCCGCGCGCAGAACGCGGATCGGAGGCCTGCCGGCGTCGACGCTGGTGCATCCGCGGTACTGAGGGGTCGGAGCCTGCCGAGCGGTCGGCCTGGCGGCCATCGGGCATCGGGGATCGGGCCGGGCCCGGAGGATACGCCTGGTGGGGGTGGATCGGGGTTGAATCCCTCGGGCGGGGGTGCGTTTCGGGCTGTGCTGGGTAGAGTCCGTCGACATGGAGCACGAGGTGTTCGTTCCGGTTCCGGCCGAGCGGCTCAGGGAGGTGCTGGACGACCCCGCGCGGGTCGCCCGGGTTGTTCCCGGGCTCCAGCAGGACGCCGGCGCCGAACCGGTCGCCGGGCGGCTGAAGATCCGGGTCGGCAGCCACTCCGTCACCTACCGGGGTGCCGTACGGGTCTCCCGGCGGGACGACGACGCGTACGGCGTCGAGGGCGAGGCGGCGGAGTCGCGCGGCAGCGGCTCGGTCAAGCTCAGCCTGCGGATCGCCCTGCGTGCGGCGGAGGACGGCTGCACCATCGTCTACGACGGCACGGCCTCCGCCGACG
>NZ_JAIGQA010000256.1:0-8964 GCF_019733245.1 Streptomyces sp. WAC04114 | reverse complement strand
GGTCGGGGCCGCGCCGGGGGGTGTCCGTCCTCGGAACGGCGCGATGGGGCGCCGTACCGACTGACTGTCCGTTGACGCGCCAACCGCTGCGGGCGGACACCCCCCGACACGACCCCTTGCGTACGACGGCGGGTGCGGGCGCGCCTAGCTGCGGGCATGCGTGCCGCTGGGGGCGATGGGGGTCCCCCTGCTCGAGCGAAGCCGAGAGCTTGGGGGAGGGTGGGCGCAGCGGCACCCCGCTGCGCCGGGCTGCGGCCCCACCCGGCCTCAGCACCCACGCCGAGGACCCGCTACGCAGGGTCGCGTGCCCACCCGGCCTCGAAACCGGCGCCGGGTGTCTACAGGCTGACTCCGACCGTCACCGGCTCGTTGACCAGGGTGATTCCGAAGGCCTCGTGGACCCCGGCCACGACCTCGCGGGCCAGGGCGAGGAGATCCTCGGTGGTCGCACTCCCCCGGTTCGTGAGTGCCAGCGTGTGCTTCGTGGAGATGCGGGCCGGACCGTCGCCGTAGCCCTTGGTGAAGCCGGACTTGTCGATCAGCCAGGCCGCGGAGGTCTTGGTACGGCCCTCACCGGCCGGGTATGCCGGGGGCTCCACCCCGTCGCCAAGCCGGTCGCGGACGCGGGCGCGGAACGTCTCGAAGTCCGTGTCCGTGAGGATCGGGTTGGTGAAGAAGGAGCCGGCCGACCAGGTGTCGTGGTCCTCTGGGTCGAGGACCATGCCCTTGCCGGCTCGCAGCTTGAGCACCGTCTCGCGGGCCGAGGCGAGGGGGACGCGGTCGCCCGCTTCCACCCCGAGGGCCCGGGCGGTCTCGGCGTAGCGCAGGGGCGCGGAGAGGCCCTCGGCGTCCTCCAGGGAGAAGCGCACGCGCAGGACCACGTACCGCTCGGGGTCGGACTTGAAGCGGCTGTGGCGGTAGGAGAAGGCGCAGTCCTCGTTGGCCAGGGTGACCGTCTCACCGGTGCGGCGATCGTAGGCGACGACCTCGGTGATCGTCGAGGAGACCTCCTGGCCGTAGGCCCCGACGTTCTGGATGGGGGTCGCGCCCGCCGAGCCGGGGATGCCGGCCAGGCACTCGATGCCGGCCAGGCCCGCCTCCACAGTGCGGGCGACGGCGTCGGTCCAGACCTCGCCGGCCGCGAGCTCCAGGTTCGTGCCGTCGAGGGAGTAGCCCTTGGTGGCGAGGACGAGGGCGGTGCCCTCGAAGCCCTTGTCGCCGATGACCAGGTTCGAGCCGCCGCCGATGAGCAGCAGCGGGGTGCCCGCCTCCTCGGCTTCCCGGACGGCGGCGATCACCTCGTCGTCCGTCGTCGCGGTGACCAGCCGGGTCGCGGGGCCGCCCAGCCGGAAGGTCGTCAGCGGGGCGAGGGGGGCGTCGTGGAGTTCCTGCACGGGCTCAAGAGTACGAGACGGCACTGACGGGGTCGGGCACGCGTGCGTGCGGCCCCGTTCCGCGGGGGGAGCGGGACCGCACGCGCGCGTGGGCTGTCAGGGCAGGCGGCGGAGTGCCTCGGACCAGGAGATCGGGAGGTCCTCGCTGCTCGCCTGCCAGGTGGTGAAGGCCGAGTCCCTCATCTGCGGGGCGAGGCCTTGGGAGGAGGGGCCGTGGGCGCCCGCGCGGACGAAGGCGTGGAGCGCGTCCTTGGACTCCCAGGCCGACAGGGTCCAGAAGGTCCGCTTCAACGGCTTCGCCCTCAGGGTGGCCCCGTAGGCGCCGGGGCTGCGGCGGATCTGCCGCCAGACGGCGGGCGTCCCGGCGAGGAACTTCAGGGCTCCCCACAGCGTGCGGGTCTCGAAGCGGGAGGCGAAGACGTGCACCTCGGTGTCACGGGGCGGGGTGTTCGGGACGGTCCAGGGAAGGGTGGGCATGCCACTTCTCCTTGTTCGGGTCCTTCGGGGTCAGTGAGCGGCCGTCTCCAGCACCGGTGCCGGCTCGGCCGGGTCCTCCTGCCGCTCCGCACGCCGCCGGGTCGGTATCAGCAGGGCGGCGATGCCGGCGAGGGCGACCACCGCGGAGCCCGTCACCAGGGCGGGCCGCATGCCGTCGACGAAGGTCTGGCCGGTCTCGTAACCGCCCTGGGCGGCGAAGATCGACGCCATGACGGCGATGCCGAGCGCCCCGCCCACCTCGCGCAGCGCGTTGTTGGCCCCGGAGGCGATGCCCTGCTCCGACGGCCGCACGCTGGACATCACCAGGTGCGAGGCGGGGGCGAAGTACAGCGCCATGCCGATGCCGCTGACGATCAGGGCGGGCAGCTGCGAGCCGTAGGAGGCGTCGGTCGTGGCCACCACCGCCATGTAGCCGAGGCCGAGGGCCTGCAGGAAGAGGCCCGTGGCGACGACCGGGCGGCCGCCGATGCGGTCGGCCAGGATGCCGGCGATGGGGGCGACCAGCATCGGCATGCCGGTCCAGGGCAGCATCCTGAGGCCCGCCTCGGTGGGCGAGTAGCCGAGGACGCCCTGCATGTACTGGCTGAGCAGGAAGATCGAGCCGAACATGCCGAGGAACATCAGCAGGCTCGCCGCGTTGATGCCGGCGAAGGCGCGGGAGCGGAACAGCCGCATCGGGAGCATGGGGTTCTTGGCGCGGGTGCTGTAGAGGATGAAGCCGGCGAGCAGTGCGGAGCCCGCGAACAGGCCCGTCAGCACGAGGGATCCGGTCCAGCCGTCGACGGGGCCGCGGACCAGGCCGTAGACGATGCCGAAGAGGCCGCCGCTGGCGAGCAGGGTGCCGGGGACGTCGAGCGGGGCTCCGGTGCCGTGGGACTCGGCGAGGCGCAGCCGCGCGAGCGGCAGCAGGGCCAGGCCCAGCGGGACGTTCAGCCAGAAGATCCACTGCCAGGAGATGTGTTCGGTGAGGGTGCCGCCGACGAGCGGCCCCGAGGCGACGGCGAGTCCGTTGACGGCGCCCCAGATGCCGTACGCCATGCCGCGCTTGGCGACGGGCACGGCGGCGGTCAGCAGGGTGAGCGTCAGTGGCATCATCACGGCCGCGCCGACGCCCTGGATCGCGCGGGCGGCGATGAGGGAGTCGATGCCGGGTGCCATGGCCGCGGTGGCGGAGGCGCCGGTGAAGACGGCGAGTCCGGCGATGAACAGCCGGCGGCGGCCGAAGCGGTCGCCGAGGGCCGCGCCGAACATCAGCAGGACCGCGAAGGTGAGCGTGTAGGCGCTCACGGTCCATTCCAGGTCGTGCAGGCCGCCGCCGAGGTCCTCGCGGATGGAGGGCAAGGCGGTGGTGACGACGAGATTGTCGAGGGCCGCCATGAATCCGGCGACGCTGGTGATGACGAGGGCCCAGGCGGCTCCCCCGCGACGTGCGGTCTGTTGTGACATCGCTCCCCCATGGAGTGTGTGCCGTGATCGATTAGTTATTGATTACTAACTTTCGAGGTCATGAAAGAGGTCATACAAGAGCTCATGAAGGGGCCCCTGCCTCCTCGCCCTGACGTGTCAGCCGTCGGGCTCCGACGGACTCAGTCCCGCCCAGACCCGGTGATCGGCCGGGAAGCCCATGGCCACCAGGCAGTTGATGAGCATGCCCTGGGCGAGGAACGTCGTCGTCTCATGCGCGTCGGCGCCGAGCGGCAGGTGGATGGTGTCCCACAGTCGCATCCAGCCCGTGCGCACGGCTTCGCCGAACTCGCGGTCCCCCTCCTCCTCGGCTGCCGCCACGGCGAGGTACATCTGCATCTGCATCATCAGCCGCTCGGGCTGTTCGGAGATGGCCTCGACGTACGCACCGCCCATGGCGTGGCGGGCCTCTTCGCCCTCCAGCCCCTCGGCCGCCTCCGCGAACATCCGGATGGTGTCCTCGACGCACCGCTCGGCCGCCGCCAGGAAGATCGCCTTCTTGCCCGGGAACAGGCGGAAGAGATACGGCTGCGAGACGCCGACCCGGCGGGCGATCGCCTCGGTCGACGTGCCGTGGTAGCCACCGCGGGCGAACTCCGTCGTCGCCGCCCGGATGACGCTCTCACGCCGCTCTTCCGCACTCATCCTTGCCATGCAATCGAAGTTAGTGCTCAATCACTAACTATGTCAAGCGATCGCCTGCGCGTGCCCGGGTGCCAGGGGGAGCCACTCCACGCGTAAGGGGCGCCCCGTCCAGGAGAGCGCCCCTCACATCGCGTTTTACGGCCGTGTCAGGCCAGTCGTACGACGGCCCTGGACATGCCCAGGACCTTCTGCCCGGCGCAGGTCGCGGTCAGGTCCACGCGGACGGTGTTGTCGTCGAGCAGGGCGGCGACCTTGCCGGCCACCTCGATCACGGCGCCCTGATCGTCGTTCGGGACGACGACGGGCTTGGTGAAGCGGACGCCGTACTCGACGACCGCGCCCGGGTCGCCGGTCCAGTCGGTGACCACACGGATCGCTTCGGCCATGGTGAACATGCCGTGCGCGATGACGTCGGGCAGGCCGACCTCCTTGGCGAACTTCTCGTTCCAGTGGATCGGATTGAAGTCGCCGGAAGCGCCCGCGTACCGGACGAGGGTGTCGCGGGTCACGGGGAAGGTCTGCGCGGGCAGTTCGGTGCCGACCTCGACGTCGGCGTAGGAGATCTTCGCGGTCATGGGGTCGCTCACGCCTCCTCGGCCGCGCGGGCCACGAGCTTGGTCCAGGCGGTCACGACGTGCTCGCCGGCCTCGTCGTGCACCTCGCCGCGGATGTCGACGATGTCGTTGCCCGCGAGGGACTTGATCGCCTCGATCGTCGAGGTGACCGTGAGCCGGTCGCCGGCGCGGACCGGGCGGCGGTAGGCGAACTTCTGGTCGCCGTGCACCACACGGCTGTAGTCGAGGCCGAGCTGCGGGTCCTGGACGACCTCACCGGCGGCCTGGAAGGTGATCGCGAAGACGAAGGTCAGCGGGGCGATCACATCGGGGTGACCGAGTGCCTTGGCGGCCTCCGCGTCCGTGTACGCCGGGTTGGCGTCCCCGACCGCCTCAGCGAACTCGCGGATCTTCTCCCGGCCCACCTCGTAGGGCGCGGTGGGCGGGTACGTCCGCCCCACGAAGGACTGGTCGAGCGCCATGGCTCGGTACCTCCTGGTAGCTCTACTGACCGGTACGGGTCCCTCAACGACGCGAGGCCGCCCCCGATCTCTCGGGAACGGCCTCGTGTACGAGCCTGAATTATCGCGTTTCGCGGTGCGCGGTGTGCGCGTTGCAACGCGGGCAGTGCTTCTTCATCTCGAGACGATCCGGGTTGTTACGCCGGTTCTTCTTGGTGATGTAGTTCCGCTCCTTGCACTCCACGCAGGCCAGCGTGATCTTCGGGCGGACGTCGGTGGCAGCCACGTGAGTGCTCCTAAGACGAACGGATGGACTGATTCAACGCAAGAAAGAGTAGCCGATCGAAGGACCGACCCCGCAATCGGCTACTGTCAGTAGCGGTGACCGGACTTGAACCGGTGACACAGCGATTATGAGCCGCTTGCTCTACCGACTGAGCTACACCGCTTTGATGTGGTCCGGACCCCGCCTCGCGACGGGAGCCAGTCACACCAGAGCCCCAAAACGGAATCGAACCGTTGACCTTCTCCTTACCATGGAGACGCTCTGCCGACTGAGCTATTGGGGCGAGCGATGAAGACATTACACGCTCCGCCGCCGTTCACCCAAATCCGTTTCGAGGCACCCACCCCGGGCGCCCGGCCCGTCCTCCCGTCAGCCCCGTGAGGCGCCTCCCGCCCCGCGAGCGGACCACGCCGGTACGACTATTGCGCTCCTCCCGGCCACGGACGGGAGGCCGTCCTAGGCTCGTCTCACTCTGCGTGATCACGCGTCCTCCCGCGCGCAGCCCGAGCCCCTGGAGTGCGATGCCCGACAGCCGGCCGCAGCCCCCACCGCCCCCGTCGTCCTCGCCCGGCCCGGCGGACCCGTCCTCGCTGCTGCTGTGCGGTGCGCGGCTCACCGACGGCCGGACCGTGGACGTGCGGCTGGGCGGCGGGCGCATCGAGGCGGTCGGCACGGCCGGCAGCCTGGGAGCGGGCGGCACGCGAGCGTGCCGAGCGCGGGTGGACCTCGGCGGCTATCTGCTGCTGCCGGCCCCGGCCGAGCCGCACGCCCACGCCGACACCGCCCTGTCGGCCGACGCCGAGGGTCCTGTCTCCTACGAGCCGCAGGCCGTGCAGCGCCGGGCGACGGAGGCCGCGCTGCTCCAGCTCGGGCACGGCGCGACGGCGATGCGGGCGCACGTGCGCGTGGGGGACGTCCATGGGCTGGGCGCGCTGACGGCCGTGCTGCAGGCGCGCCGAGCCCTGCGCGGGCTGGCGGAGCTGACGACGGTGGCGATGCCCCGGGTGCTGACCGGGGTCGCCGGCGCCGACGGACTGGCGATGCTGCGGGACGCGGTGAAGATGGGCGCCTCGGTGGTGGGCGGGCGGCCGGACCTCGACCCGGATCCCACGGGGTACGTGGAGGCAGTCCTCGAGCTGGCCTCCGAACACGGCTGCCCCGTCGACCTGCACACCGACGCCGGAGACCCGGCCCGGCTGGCCCGGCTCGCTGCGATGGCGGGCGGGCTGCGCCCCGGCGTGACCCTCAGCCCGTGCGGCGACCTCGGCCGGCTCCCCTCCGAGGTGGCCTCGCGGACGGCCGACCAACTCGCGGCGGCCGGAGTGGCGGTGGTGTGCCTGCCGCAGAGCGGCTGCGGCGGCGTCGACCGTCGGGGGGCGGCTCCGGTACGGCTGCTGCGCGCGGCCGGAGTGCGGGTGGCCGCCGGGAGCGGGGCGCTGCGGGACGTGTCCAACCCGGTGGGGCGCGGCGACCCGCTGGAGGCGGCCTTCCTGCTGGCCTCGCGCTACGGCTTGCCGCCCGAGGAGGCCTACGACGCGGTGAGCACGTCGGCGCGGGAGGTGCTGGGGCTGCCCGAGGTGCGGGTGGAGGCGGGATTCCCGGCCGAGTTGCTCGCGGTGCGCGGGGAGCGGCTCGCGGGGGTGCTGTCGCTGGCGTACAGCCGGATCGTCGTGCACCAGGGGCGCGTGGTGGCGCGGACCAGCGCGGTGCGGGAGTACTGCAGTTCGGCGACTTCGGCGACTTCGGCGGAGCTGGGGCTGCCGCGGCAGGGGCGGGGTGACGTGCCGTAGGGCGGGAGCGGGGACGGGAGCGGGGGGAAATCGGAGCAGCGTCGTAGCTGCTGCGGCGGGAGCGGGAATGGGAGAACCGTCGTAGCGGCTGCGGCGGGAGCGGGGCGGAGTGCCGTGGGGCCTGCGGCGTGGTGCGGGCGAAGTCGTGCGGCGGGTGGTGGTGTCCAGGCGTACGGTCGAAGGCATGCGCATTGTCATCGCTGGTGGTCATGGTCAGATCGCGTTGCGGCTGGAGCGGCTGCTCGCCGCGCGCGGGGACGAGGTCGCGGGGATCATCCGCAAAGCCGAGCAGGCCGAAGATCTGCGGGAGGCCGGTGCCGAACCGGTCGTGCTCGACCTGGAGTCGGCGTCCGTGGACGAGGTCGCGGAGCGGCTCAGGGGCGCCGACGCGGCGGTCTTCGCGGCGGGCGCGGGCCCGGGCAGCGGGGTGGCCCGCAAGGAAACGGTGGACAAGGCCGCGGCCGTCCTCTTCGCGGACGCGGCGGTGCAGGCGGGCGTACGGCGCTTCGTGATCGTGTCGTCCATGGGCGCCGACCCGCGCCACCAGGGGGACGAGATCTTCGACGTGTATCTGCGCGCCAAGGGCGAGGCGGACGCATACGTGCGCGGCCTCGACGCCCTGGACTGGACGGTCCTGCGCCCCGGCCAGCTCACCGACGACGCCGGCACCGGCCTGGTCCGCCTGGAGGCGCGTACGGGCCGCGGCCCGATCCCGCGCGACGACGTGGCCGCCGTACTCGCGGAGCTGGTGGACACCTCCGCGACGGCCGGGCTCACTCTGGAGCTGATCAGCGGGTCGACGCCGGTGTCGGTGGCGGTGAAGTCGGTGGCGGGGAACTGACGCCGGTGGCCGGTCGCCCGGTCGGGCCGGCCTAGAACAGGGGCAGTTGGCCGGGGAAGTCCGGGACCGTGTAGCCGTCCAGCGAGGGCTGTTCGGGGCCCGGGCGGGCCTGGCGGCGGGAGCCGGGGCATGAGGTGAGTTCGCCGTGCTCACGGGCGCCGGGCGGGTCGTGGCGCGCGTACCGCCCGGCGACGACGGCGATCTCGCGGCGGCACTCGGGGCAGACTCTGCGGCGGGAGGACATGGGGCAAGTGTGCCGCGCGGCGGGGCCGGACATGCCTCTCCCCTGCGAGCCGCCCCTGTGCAGGGCGCCGCATCACCCGCGATCCGGTTACTTAAGTCAATCAATTGGACCTGGCGCGGTCGGGTCGCGCTGTCCCTTGACGTCCCTACGGGCAGCCGCAGGCCTCCACGATCGTCGTGGCCGGTGAATCGGTGGCGTACGACGTGCTGCTGAGCGGCACCAGCGGCCTCGCCGATGTGGTGCGGTCCACGGACGGCGGGACACCGGTCGCCGGGGCCGTGGTCATCGTGACGGACGTACGCGGGGAGGTGCCTGCCACCCGACGGCCGGACGTCTGGGCGAGTTCACGGTCACCGACCTCGTGCCGGGGCCGGTGCCCCTCGCGGTCAACTCCCCCAAGCACCGGCCCCTGGCCCAGGTCGTCGAGATCGGCGCGGCCGGGACCACCCGGGTCGAACTCGGCCTGCGGCCCGGCGCGCAGGTGCGAGGCACGGTGCGCGGCGGGGGCGCGCCGCTGAGCGACGCGCGTGTGACGCTGGTGGACGCGGCGGGCAACGTGATCGCCGCGACGCGGATCGGCCCCGACGGTGCGTACGCTTTCTCCGACCTGGACACCGGCGCGTAGACCGGCGCGTGCACGGTCATCGCGACTGGCTCCCCCCCCCCGTTATGTTCTTCGCGGTCCTGCAAGAGGGCCGCTGGCCTCCGGGCCCGGCATGACTGTTCCCCCCTGTCGAACCGATGACCTGGGGGGTGGTGTCACCGGGCCCGAGAGGCGCCGTTGGAG
>NZ_JAIGQA010000255.1:0-9123 GCF_019733245.1 Streptomyces sp. WAC04114 | reverse complement strand
GGTCGTGGACGCGGGGCTGCCGCCCGGCCGCCCGGGAAGCCCGTACCGTCGTCAGCGCGCTCAGCCCGCGCGCGTGGTCCACCCGCGGCTCACGCGCCAGCCCCGCGTCCACGACCACCCGCACCCCGGGCACGGTCAGCGACGACTCCGCGACGGACGTGGCCAGCACCACCCGCCGCCGCTCCCCGGGAGCCAGCACCGCGTCCTGCACCGCCGCCGGCGCCCGCCCGTGCACCTGGAGCACCTCGACGTCACCGAGTCCGCCGAGCTGCCCGGCGACCCTGGCGATCTCGCCCACTCCCGGCAGGAAACACAGCACGTCCCCGTCCCGCTCGGCCAGCGCCCGCCGCACCACGGACGCCACATGGGTCAGCAGGGCCGGGTCGACCCGCATCCCGTGCGGCGGGCGTACCGGCCGCACCGGCGGCGCCCACACGGCCTCCACCGGATGGGCCGTGCCGTGCGCCTCGACCACCGGCGCCCCGCCCAGCAGCCGCGCCCACCCCTGCGCGTCGGTCGTCGCCGAGGCGGCCACCAGCCGCAGCTCCGGGCGCAGGGTCTGGCGTACGTCCCACAGGAAGGCCGCCGCCGTGTCCGCGTCCAGGTGCCGCTCGTGGCACTCGTCGAGCACCACCACGTCGGCACCGGGCAGCTCCTGGTCGCGTTGCAGCCGCTGCACCAGCACACCGGTCGTGACGACCTCCACGCGCGTGTGCCGCCCGACGACCCGTTCCCCGCGCACGGTGTAGCCGACGCTCTCGCCGGGCTTCTCGCCCAGCAGCCACGCCATCCGCCGCGCCGCGGCCCGGGCCGCGATCCGCCGCGGCTCGGCCACGATCACCCGCCGCCCGGGCCCCTCCCCGAGCAGTCCCGCCAGCGCGAGCGGCACCAGGGTCGTCTTGCCGGTGCCGGGCGGCGCCACGAGGACGGCGGTGCCGTGCCCCTCCAGGGCGTCGTCCAGGGCGGGCAGGGCACCGCGTACGGGCAGGGACTCCAGGGCGTCGTAACGGATCACGCCCTCAGTGTCGTACGTCCGGGACGGGGTCCCACGCGCGCGTGCCTCAGTCCCGCTCGCACACGAAGATCGCCGTGCCCGGGATCAGGTTCCCGCGCAGCGGCGACCAGCCGCCCCACTCGGAGGTGTTCCAGGCGGGCCACTCGGGCTCCACCAGGTCGACGAGGCGGAAGCCCGACGCGACGACGTCGCGGACGCGGTCGCCCAGCGTGCGGTGGTGCTCGACGTAGACCGCCCGGCCCTCGTCGTCCTGCTCGACATAGGGAGTGCGGTCGAAGTAGGAGCCCGACACCGACAGCCCCTCCGGCCCCGGCTCGTCCGGGAAGGCCCAGCGGATCGGATGCGTCACCGAGAAGACGAGACGGCCCCCGGGCAGCAGCACCCGGCGCACCTCGCGCAGGACCAGTCGCGGATCGGCGACGAAAGGCAGCGCCCCGTACGCCGAGCAGGCCAGGTCGAAGGAGCCGTCCGCGAAGGGGAGCGCGCCGGCGTCGGCGCACACCAGGGGGAAGGAACCGCCGATGCGCAGCGCGTGCTGCAGCTGCCGGTGCGAGATGTCCAGGGCGACCGGGCGCGCACCCTGAGCGGTCAGCCAGCGCGAGCACTGGGCGGCGCCGGCCCCGATCTCCAGGACGTCGCGGCCCTTCAGCTCCTCCGGCGGGCCGAGCAGTTCGGCCTCCACCTCGTCCAGTCCCTCGGGGCCCCACACGAAGCGGTCGTCGCCGAGGAACGTGCCGTGCTCGACCTGGTACTCGTCCGCGTTGCGGTCCCACCAGCCACGATTGGCCCGGGAGCTTTCCGTGACATCGGCATCGCGCCGGGTGGCCTCGGGTTCGGACGCTTCGGACTCTTGGATGATCGGCTCCCTCGTCGTACTCTTCCGTCCAGCCGGCCCCGGCGGTGGCACAAAAGGGGGCGTCGTTCGGCCTGTGTGGCCTCGAACGACAGGACTTGTGCCGGTTATGCGGCGATCCGCCCCGCGTGGGCGGCTTCGCGCATTGACCCTGCCCGGCTGCCCCCGTATGCTACAAGTTGCGCTGCGGGCCTGCGCACCTCAGACGTAGCAGGCTGCGCTCGCATCTGTATGTATGTCCCCTCGGTTGTCGAGGCGTCACCGTTCCTGAGTGGCGCTTCCTTGGCTGTCCGGCTTCTGCAGAGCGAAACGGGCTCCCGGCGTAGCAGTACCTACGACTTCAATGTCCGTACCGGAGCCCTTTCCCACATGACGAGCAGCACCGAGACCACCGCCACCACCCCGCAGGTAGCGGTCAACGACATCGGTAACGAGGAAGCCTTCCTCGCCGCGATCGACGAGACGATCAAGTACTTCAACGACGGCGACATCGTCGACGGCGTCATCGTGAAGGTCGACCGGGACGAGGTCCTGCTCGACATCGGTTACAAGACCGAAGGTGTGATCCCGAGCCGCGAGCTCTCGATCAAGCACGACGTCGACCCGAACGAGGTCGTCGCCGTCGGTGACGAGATCGAGGCCCTTGTTCTCCAGAAGGAGGACAAGGAAGGCCGCCTGATCCTCTCGAAGAAGCGCGCCCAGTACGAGCGTGCCTGGGGCACCATCGAGAAGATCAAGGAAGAGGACGGGATCGTCACCGGTACCGTCATCGAGGTCGTCAAGGGTGGCCTCATCCTCGACATCGGCCTCCGTGGCTTCCTCCCGGCCTCCCTGGTCGAGATGCGCCGCGTCCGCGACCTCCAGCCCTACGTGGGCAAGGAGCTCGAGGCCAAGATCATCGAGCTGGACAAGAACCGCAACAACGTGGTCCTGTCCCGCCGTGCCTGGCTGGAGCAGACCCAGTCCGAGGTCCGCCAGACGTTCCTCACGACCCTCCAGAAGGGTCAGGTCCGTTCCGGCGTCGTCTCCTCGATCGTCAACTTCGGTGCCTTCGTGGACCTGGGTGGCGTCGACGGTCTGGTCCACGTCTCCGAGCTCTCCTGGAAGCACATCGACCACCCGTCCGAGGTTGTCGAGGTCGGCCAGGAAGTCACCGTCGAGGTCCTCGACGTCGACATGGACCGCGAGCGTGTCTCCCTGTCGCTGAAGGCGACCCAGGAAGACCCGTGGCAGCAGTTCGCCCGCACCCACCAGATCGGCCAGGTCGTGCCCGGCAAGGTCACGAAGCTGGTTCCGTTCGGTGCGTTCGTCCGCGTGGACGAGGGCATCGAGGGTCTGGTCCACATCTCCGAGCTGGCCGAGCGCCACGTGGAGATCCCGGAGCAGGTCGTCCAGGTCAACGACGAGATCTTCGTCAAGGTCATCGACATCGACCTCGAGCGCCGTCGCATCAGCCTCTCGCTGAAGCAGGCCAACGAGTCCTTCGGTGCCGACCCGGCCTCGGTCGAGTTCGACCCGACCCTGTACGGCATGGCCGCGTCCTACGACGACCAGGGCAACTACATCTACCCCGAGGGCTTCGACCCCGAGACCAACGACTGGCTCGAGGGCTACGAGACCCAGCGCGAGGCGTGGGAGACCCAGTACGCCGAGGCGCAGCAGCGCTTCGAGCAGCACCAGGCGCAGGTCATCAAGTCCCGCGAGGCGGACGAGAAGGCCGCTGCCGAGGGTGGCGAGGCCGCCGCTCCGGCCGCGTCCGGTGGTGGCGGTTCGTACTCCTCCGAGGGCCCGGACAACTCCGGCGCGCTGGCCTCGGACGAGGCGCTGGCCGCGCTTCGCGAGAAGCTGGCCGGTGGGCAGAGCTGAACGCCCACTGAGCTGTAGCTCCTGACCGAGGGGCCGTACCTTTCGAGGTGCGGCCCCTTGGTGTTTTCGGGCCATCGTCCGGCTGCGGGCCGTGGGGGCTTGTCGCGCAGTTCCTCGCGCCCCCAAGGGGCCTTGCCTCCGCTGCCAAGATCATGGATCTCCTCCTGCGGGAATGCCCGCGCCGGCAACGGCGTTGTGGAGTGTGAACACGAGGAGGAGCGGTCACTGTGCTTGATCCGCAGGGTTTGTACGCCTGGGAGCCGAAGGGGCTGGCCGTCGTCGACATGGCGCTCGCCCAGGAGTCGGCCGGACTTGTCATGCTCTACCACTTCGACGGATACATCGACGCCGGCGAGACGGGCGACCAGATCGTCGACCGGGTGCTCGACTCCCTGCCCCACCAGGTCGTCGCCCGCTTCGACCACGACCGGCTCGTGGACTACCGCGCCCGCCGCCCGCTGCTGACCTTCAAGCGCGACCGCTGGACCGACTACGAGGACCCCGCCCTCGAGGTGCGGCTCGTGCAGGACGCCACCGGCGCGCCCTTCCTGCTGCTGTCCGGGCCCGAGCCGGACGTGGAGTGGGAGCGCTTCGCCGCCGCCGTGAAGCAGATCGTGGAGCGGCTCGGCGTCCGGCTCTCCGTGAACTTCCACGGCATCCCCATGGGTGTCCCGCACACCCGGCCCGTGGGCCTCACCCCGCACGGCAACCGCACCGACCTCGTCCCGGGCCACCCCAGCCCGTTCGAGGAGGCGCAGGTGCCCGGCAGCGCCGAGTCCCTCGTCGAGTACCGCCTGCTCCAGGCGGGGCACGACGTCCTGGGCGTCGCCGCCCACGTCCCGCACTACATCGCCCGCTCGCCCTACCCGGACGCGGCCCTGACGGTCCTGGAGGCCATCACGGCGGCGACCGGACTGGTCCTGCCGGGCATCGCCCATGCCCTGCGCTCGGACGCCCACCGCACCCAGACGGAGATCGACCGGCAGATCCGCGAGGGCGACGAGGACCTCAGCGCGCTCATCGAGGGCCTGGAGCACCAGTACGACGCCGTCGCGGGCGCCGAGACCCGGGGCAACATGCTCGCCGAGCCGGTGGACATCCCGTCGGCGGACGAGATCGGCCAGGAGTTCGAGAAGTTCCTGGCGGAACGCGAAGGCGACAACTGATCCCGTCACCCGGCCCGGGCGAGGGCCCTGTCAGTGGCAGGGCCTAAGCTGCGGGACATGCTGAAGGTGGGCCTGACCGGGGGCATCGGTGCCGGCAAGAGTGAGGTGTCACGGCTGCTCGTCGCGTGCGGGGCCGTGCTGGTCGACGCGGACCGCATCGCGCGGGAGGTCGTCGCACCGGGGACGCCGGGGCTCGCCTCGGTCGTCGAGGCCTTCGGGGAGGAGATCCTCGCCGCCGACGGCAGCCTGGACCGGCCCCGCCTCGGCGCCATCGTCTTCTCCGACGCGGAGAAGCTCGCCACCCTCAACTCGATCGTGCACCCCCTGGTGGGCGCCCGCTCACGCGAGCTGGAGGAGGCCGCCGCCGACGACGCGGTCGTGCTCCACGACGTCCCGCTCCTCACGGAGAACGGCCTGGCGCCGCTGTACGACCTGGTGATCGTCGTCGACGTCGCCCCGGAGACCCAGCTCGACCGGCTCGTGCGGCTGCGCGGCATGACCGAGGAGGACGCCCGGGCCCGGATGGCCGCCCAGGCGACGCGCGAGCAGCGCCGGGAGATCGCGGACATCGTGATCGACAACGACGTCCCGCTGGAGGAGCTGGAGCAGCGCGTGAAGGACGTGTGGGCCGAGCTGGTGCGCAGGTCGCAGGCGTCCCGGCCGTCTCCCGCGGAATAGCGGCACTGCGTGGGGGCGTTGAACCCCTGCAGTGAGGGAAGGACTCTGCCGTGCCCGAGACCAGCGGTTCCACCGGACGTACCCCGGAGACGCACGTCATCGACTTCCGTGCCGCCGAGCAACTGCTCGCGGCGCGGGACCCGCGGGGCGCGGTGAAGCTGCTCGACGGCGTGATCGCCACGCACCCGGAGAACACCGCGGCCCGGCTGCTGCGGGCGCGGGCCTTCTTCGCGGCGGCGCAGCTCAGGCCGGCGGAGCTGGAGTTCCAGATCGTTCTGGAACGGGAGCCGGACAACGCGTTCGCGCACTTCGCGCTCGCCCGCACCTATGAGCGCCAGGGCCGTCCCGACCAGGCCAGGCGCCACTTCCGCCTGGCGGCCGCGCTGGATCCGAACCCCGAGTTCCTGGAGGCCGCGCGCTTCGACTCGTGACCGGCCGCTCCCGCCCGCGTCAGGGGCGTTCGTCCGGCGGCCGGTAGGGCGGGATGTCACGGCCCGGCTGGTAGTGCGGGCCCTGACGGATGTGGCGCAGGACGACGGCCAGATCGATTGTGACGATCAGCAGCAGCACACCGCAGGCGATGGCCCAGCCGTTACGCCCGGCGATCGCGAACGCCACCGTCCCGAAGAGCGCCCAGACCAGCCCCCACACGCTCAGCCAGAAGCGCGCCCGCAGGGCACTGCGCGCGGTCCGCGGTTCACTGCCGGTACGCATCGTCGATCACCACTCCTGCTTGCAACGTACTCTTCGTGGCGAGGGATCACCAAGGTCGAGTGGGGAGCCGCGCATGCTGCCGGACGCCGACGCACTGCCCGAGATCCTGCTCGATCTGGCGGTGCCGCACGAGGACATCAACGACCTGGTCGCCCTGCGGCGCACCCTCACCGCGGATGCCCGGGCCATGGGGCTCCTGGAGGAGTGCGTCGAGGATCTGCTGCGGGACATCGGCGAGGTCGGCATCGAGGTGCCGCTCGCCGGGCGCGTCGCCGAAGCCCCGGCCGCGCTGGGCCGGTACTTCGCCGTGTTCGTGTTCGTCGCGGCGTTGCCCCGCACACGCGCGTATCACCGCGAGCGGGGTGTCACGGCCGACGTCAGCCGCCGGACCCTCGCCGACCTGGGGCGGAACATGGCGTTCCACCGACGGCGGCGCGGGAGCGGAGGGATGGAGGTGCCGCAGTGGCTCACGCACCACTTCCGGGGTGAGCTGTACCAACTGGGACGGCTCCAGTTCGAGCGAGCACGCCTCGGGCCGCGGACGGGGCGGGCGGTGGCGGCGGCCGGGCTGGACGCGGTACCGGGGGAGCCCTGCCTCAATCTGCACATCCCGGACTTCCACGGGGCGCTGTCACCGGCGGCCTGCGACCGTTCGCTGGAGCTCGCCCGGGAGTTCTTCGCCCGTCACTTTCCGCTGGAGCGACCTCGGGTCGCGGTGTGCCACTCCTGGCTGCTCGACCCGCAGCTGAAGCGCCACCTCGACCCCGACTCCAACATCGTCCGGTTCCAGGGACGTTTCGAGCCCGGGCGTGACCCCGGCGAAGAGCCGGAACCGGCGGACGGCGAACCGGTGCGCTTCGTCTTCGGCGACCCGGACCTGCCGGTGGCCGGCCTGCCGAGGCGTACGTCCGTGGAGCGGGCTGTGGGGGACCACCTGCGGGCGGGCGGCCACTGGTATGTGGGGCACGGCTGGTTTCGGCTGTAGCCGACGGGGCCCGCTGGGGGCATCGCTGCGAACCGCCCCGGCGGCGATGTGCCTCAACTCCGTCGGCAATGTGCCTCAACCTCGTCTGCGATGCTCCTCAACTCCCCGCTCGCACGGTCTCGTTCACTCGGACGGGTGAAGAAGGCCGTCGCGGGAACGGGTGTGCGGATGGGGCCCGTTGGACGGGCATGGAGATGAAAATGCGTGAGGGGTACGAGGGGACGGGACCCGGGGCCATCACCCCGGACGGCTGCGCGGTGGAGCTCTACTCACGGCTGCCCGTCGGGGACGAACCGGAGATCATCGCCGCCGCGGCCCCCGAGGGCGCGCGCATCCTGGAGCTCGGCAGCGGGGTGGGCCGCATGACCCATGCACTGCTGGAGCGCGGGTTCACGGTCACGGCGGTGGACGAGTCCGCAGCGATGCTGGAGCGCGTGCGCGGCGCGCGGACCATCTGCGGCCCGATCGAGGACCTGGACCTGGGGGAGACGTTCGACGTGGTGCTTCTCGCGTCCTTCCTCGTGCACGCGGGGGACATCGAGGTGCGGCGGGGCCTGCTGCGCACCTGCGTGCGCCATGTCGCGGCGGACGGCTGTGTGTTGATCCAGCGGGAGGGCGAGGACTACCACGACAATGTGCCGCGCGAGCGCAAGGACCCCAGCGGCCTCACCGTACGGATCGCGTCTTCGGAGCCGCTCGGCGACGGGGTCAACTCGGTTCGCGCGGAGTACGAGTTCCCGGACGCGGTCTGGACCCAGACGTTCCGGGCGCGACCACTGACCAAGGAGCAGTTCGAGGAGGCCCTGGCGGAGGCGGGCCTGCGCGTGGACCGCTATCTGACGGAGGACCGGATATGGGTGCGGGCGGTGGCGGTCTAGGCGGCCCGGCCGGCGCGGCAGTCTGCTCGATGCTCCCCGGCGGCGATGAGTTCAGGGACGCGGACCGGTCTACCTCTCCGACACCAGCACGGACCCTTCCCCAGGAGACCTTCATGTCCGAGACCACCGCCTCCGTCACCGCCGATCGCACCCCGGCCGGCGTCGTCATCGCCGAGTCCGCCACCGCTCGCGGAAGGCGTGCTCGCATCGCGCTGCGCACGCTTCAGGTGCTGCTCGCCCTCTTCTACGCCGTTGCGAGCGCCCTGCCCAAGCTGATCGGACACCCGTCGGCTGCCGAGTCGTTCGAGCGGCTCGGCTGGGGCAGCCCGGGGATGTACACCATCGGCGCGCTCGAACTGGCCGGGGCGACAGCCCTGTTGATCCCGGTGCTCCAGTCGGTGGCGGCGATGGCGCTGAGTGCGTTGATGGTGGGAGCGTTCATCGTGCAGACAGCCGTCTTCGACGGGCAGTACGCGGCGACGCCGCTGATCCTCATCGTGCCGCTCCTTCTCATAGCGTGGGCGCGGCGGCGGCACAACGCGGATCTGCTGCGGTTGCTGCGGCGACGGGCGTGACGGGGTGCGACCGGGTGCGACCGGGGCGCCTCAGGACCTCGGCTGTGTCCTGAGCGGGGTCGAGGGCCGATCCCCGGCCCCCGGACGCCGGTCCACGGGGTGAAATGAGCTCCTCGCCCGGCTCACGGCCTGGGCTTGCCCGGGGCGCCGCCGAAGCCCTTGCCGGGAACGGGGCCGGGGCCGGACACGCTGCCCGGGCCCGTCACTCCGCGCAGGCGTTCCATCTCGCGGCGGTCGCGCTTCGTCGGGCGGCCCGCGCCGCGGTCGCGGATGCCGGCGGGGGCGACGGCCTCGCGGGGCGGCCACGTGCGCGTCAACGGTGAGCGCGTGAAGCCCGCGCACGGCGTCCGCGTCGGCGACGAGGTGCGTTTGCGGCACGAGGGCCGGGAGCGG
>NZ_JAIGQA010000254.1:0-9188 GCF_019733245.1 Streptomyces sp. WAC04114 | reverse complement strand
GCCCCACCCAGGGCCGACCCCGTCGCACGCAGGCCTTCACCACAGTCCGCCCGCCCCATGGCCCGGCCTCACCACAGTCCGCCCGACCCCATGGCCCGGCCCTGGGTGGGGCCGGGCCATGGGGTCGGGCGGACTGTGGTGAGGCCGGGCCATGGGGCGAGTCGGCCCTGGGTGAGGCGTTCGGGCCACGAGGCCGGTGGAACCGAGTGTCTGAGGCGGGGAGGGGCGACGCCGCTCCTAGGCTCGCGGCACCAGTCACTGCCCGTCGAGGGCCGCTGCTCGAAGGAGCCCGCGCATGAGCGTCCGTGTCCAGCCGATCACCCGTGACGAGCACCTCGCGTTCGTCACGGCCCGCCCCTCCGCCAGCCACACCCAGGTCCCCTCCTGGGGCGAGGTGAAGCCCGACTGGCAGGCGGAGAGCCTCGGCTGGTTCGACGACGGCGGGCAGCTCGTCGGCGCCGGACTGGTGCTGCTGCGCCCGCTGCCCGGCCCCCGGGTGCCCGGGCTGCCGCGCTACCTCGCGTACCTGCCCGAGGGCCCGCTCCTCGACTGGCACGAGCCCGGTCTCGACCGCCTGCTGGAGCCGATGCTCGCGCACCTGAGACGGCGCGGCGCCTTCGCGGTGCGGATGGGCCCGCCGGTCGTGGTGCGCCGCTGGAGCGCCGACGCGGTCAAGGCGGCCATCGCGGACCCGGCCGCGCGGCGGCTGCGCGACGTGAAGGCGACGTCGTACGAACCGCGCGCCGGCCAGGTCGCGGACAGCCTGCGGCGCATGGGCTGGCGGCAGTCCGAGGCCTCCGGCGAGGACGGTTTCGCCGCGGGCCAGCCCCGGTACGTCTTCCAGGTGCCGTTCGCCGGCCGGTCGCTGGAGGACATCCACGACGGCCTGAACCAGCAGTGGCGCCGCAACATCAAGAAGGCCGAGAAGGCCGGGGTGAAGGTCGTCCGCGGTGACCTGGAGGACCTGCCGGCCTTTCACGAGCTGTACAGCGAGACCGCCGAGCGGGACCGGTTCATCCCGCGCCCGCTGCCGTACTTCCAGCGCATGTGGAGCGCGCTCACCGCCGAACACCCCGACCGGATGCGGCTCTATCTCGCGTACCACGACGGTGAGGTGCTCGCCGCGGCCACCATGCTGACCGTCGGCGACCACGTCTGGTACTCCTACGGCGCCTCCACGGCCCGCCGCCGCGAGGTCCAGCCGAGCAGCGCCGTGCAGTGGCGGATGATGACCGACGCGCACGAACTCGGCGCCGCCGTCTACGACCTGCGCGGCATCACCGACACCCTGGAGGAGTCCAGCCACTTGTTGGGCCTGCTCCGCTTCAAGGTGGGCACCGGCGGCGAGGCCGTGGAGTACCTCGGCGAATGGGACTACCCGCTCAACCGGCTGCTCTACAGGGCGTTCGACCTTTACCTGGCGCGCCGCTGAGGAGATGGGCCGGGGCGTCCGGTGTCTCACGGGCCGGGACAGAGGTAAAAGGTGTTTACGCACCTGACTGAGTCCATTACTCTGGACTGGCAAGTGCATCCGGGTGTACATGGAGTGCATGCCGATGTACGCACAGCCCCCGACCCAGCGCCGAGAAGTACAGGACCGCCCGTGACCACCCCCGACAGCGTGACCACGCCCCAGCCCGCGACCGCCGCCGCCCCCGACGGCGCAGCGCCGGGCTCCGGCCCGGGCCGGCTCGGTTCCCTCGGACCCGTGGGCCTGGTGCTGGCGGGCGGGATCTCCGTGCAGTTCGGCGGCGCCCTGGCCGTGACGCTGATGCCCAGGGCGGGCGCCCTCGGAGTGGTGGCCCTGCGCCTGCTGGTCGCGGCCGTCGTGCTGCTCCTGGTCTGCCGCCCGCGGCTGCGCGGCCACTCGCGCACCGACTGGGGCACGGTCGTCGTCTTCGGCATCACCATGGCCGCGATGAACGGCCTCTTCTACCAGGCCGTCGCGCGCATCCCGCTGGGCCCCGCGGTCACGCTGGAGGTGCTCGGCCCGCTCGCCCTCTCGGTCTTCGCCTCCCGCCGCGCGATCAACCTCGTATGGGCGGCGCTCGCGCTCGCCGGTGTCTTCCTCCTCGGCGGGGGAGGCTTCAGCGGGCTCGACCCCACGGGAACGGCCTTCGCCCTGGGCGCGGGCGCCATGTGGGCCGCCTACATCGTCTTCAGTGCCCGTACGGGCCGCCGCTTCCCGCAGGCGGACGGGCTGGCCCTGGCCATGGCGGTGGGGGCGGTGCTGTTCCTGCCCCTGGGCATCGCCGAGTCGGGGACCAAGCTGCTCGACCCGGTGACGCTGGGCCTGGGCGCGGCGGTCGCCCTGCTCTCCTCCGTGCTGCCCTACACCCTCGAACTCCTCGCCCTGCGCCGCCTGCCCGCCTCCACCTTCGCGATCCTGATGAGCCTCGAACCGGCCATCGCCGCCACGGCCGGGTTCCTCATCCTCGACCAGGCCCTCAGCGCCGCCGAGGCCGCCGCGATCGCCCTCGTCGTCGCGGCGAGCATGGGCGCGGTGCGCACCCAGGTGGGCCGCGGCCGCAAGAAGCGGGCGGCGCTGGAGAGCACGGGCCTGGAGGGCTGAGCGCCCGCGAGGGAAGCGGCCCCAGGCCCGGCCCCGTTGCCGGTGCCGGGTGCCACACTGCGCGCATGACCGCGACAGACCCCAAGGCCGACCTCCTCCGCTATCTCCAGGACGCCCGTGACGCCCTGCTGTGGAAGCTCGAAGGGCTCTCGGAGTACGACATCCGGCGCCCCCTGACACCCACCGGCACCAATCTGCTGGGGCTGGTCAAGCACGTCGCGGGGGTGGAGCTCGGATACTTCGGCGACACCTTCGGTCGGCCGTACTTCGACGAGAACCCACCATCCTGGTGGTACACGCAGGACGCCGCCCCCAACGCCGACATGTGGGCCACCCCCGACGAGTCGCGCCAGGACATCGCCGGGCTCTACCGCCGGGCCTGGGAGCACGCGGACGGCACGATCGCGGCGTTGCCGCTGGACGCGACCGGTCGCGTGCCCTGGTGGCCCGAGGAGCGCCGGGAGGCCAGGCTGCACCACATCCTGGTACGCGTGATCGCCGACACCAGCCGGCACGCGGGCCACGCCGACATCGTGCGCGAACTCATCGACGGGTCGGTCGGCCTGACGCAGGGCAAGGACAGCATGCCCCCGGGCGACCGGGCCATGTGGGAGGCCCATCGGCAGCGACTGGAGGAGGCGGCGCGGGAAGCGGACAAGGCCGTCTGAACACGCCTGCGGCGGTGCGGGCCCAGGGCGGGTCCGCAAAGTCCCGCCTGGGTGCCCGGCCTGGCGCGTCAGCACGCGTGACCAATGGAACGAGCGCGCCCCGGAGTGTATTGATCTCGCCGCCGACGAGCACGCTTCCGGCCGCCGCGACAATTCATGCAAGCACGCTTGATTGTTTCCGGTGCCGCTGTCATGCTCCTCACCACGCCGCACCACCCCGCACGCCGCATCACCCCCCACCTCACCACCCCGCACACCGTCGTGCCCCGAGGGGAGCGCCCCGTGTCCGATCCGACGTCCGTGATCGACGATCTGCGCGAGGAGAGCGAGGAACTCGACCGCCTCGTGGCCGGGTTGCCCCCGCGGCGCTGGTCGCTCGCGACCCCCGCGCCCGGCTGGACCGTGGCCCACCAGATCGCCCATCTCGGCTGGACGGACCACTCGTCCCTGCTCGCCGTCACGGACCCCGACGGCTTCCACGCCCTGGTCGAGAAGGCCCTCGCCGCACCCGGCTCCTTCGTTGACGAAGGAGCCGAGGAGGGCGCGCGGCTCCCGCCCGGCGAGCTGCTCGCCCGGTGGCGCGGCGGCCGCGCGGCACTGGAGGAGGCGCTGCGGGCCGCACCGCCCGGGGCGCGCTTCCCCTGGTACGGCCCGCCCATGTCGGCCCCCTCCATGGCGACGGCCCGCCTGATGGAGACGTGGGCCCACGGGCAGGACGTCGTCGACGCCGTGGGTGTGGTGAGCCCACCCACCGACCGGCTGCGCCATGTGGCCTGGCTCGGGGTACGGACCCGTGACTTCGCCTTCGGCGTGCACGGCCTCACCCCGCCCCCCGACCCCTTCCGCGTCGAACTGCGCGCCCCCTCCGGCGACCTGTGGACCTACGGCCCCGAGGACGCCGCGCAGCGCCTCACCGGGACCGCCCTCGACTTCTGCCTGCTGGTCACCCAGCGCGCACACCGCACCGACCTCGCCCTGCGCGCCGACGGCCCCGACGCCGACCGCTGGCTGGACGTCGCGCAGGCCTTCGCCGGACCGCCGGGCGGCGGACGCCCGCCGAAGGAGTCGGCCTCGTGACCCTCCGCATCGGCAACGCCTCCGGCTTCTACGGCGACCGCTTCGACGCGATGCGCGAGATGCTCACCGGCGGCGAACTCGACGTCCTCACCGGCGACTACCTCGCCGAACTGACCATGCTGATCCTCGGCCGGGACCGCCTGAAGGACCCCGGCGCCGGATACGCGCGCACCTTCCTGCGGCAGTTGGAGGAGTGCCTCGCTCTCGCGCACGAGCGGGGCGTCAGGATCGTCACCAACGCGGGCGGGCTCAACCCGGCCGGACTCGCGGACGCGGTAGGGCGGTTGGCCGAGCGGCTGGGCATCCCCGTACGCGTCGCCCATGTGGCGGGCGACGATCTCACGGCCGCGTACCCGGGCTCCCTCGCCGCCCACGCCTACCTCGGCGGCTTCGGCATCACGGAGTGCCTGCGGGCGGGCGCCGACGTCGTCGTCACCGGGCGGGTGACGGACGCGGCCCTGGTCACGGGGCCCGCCGCCGCCCACTTCGGATGGACACCGCAGGACCACGACCGGCTCGCGGGGGCCGTGGTCGCCGGGCACGTCCTGGAGTGCGGTGCGCAGGCCACCGGCGGCAACTACGCCTTCTTCCGGGACGGCGACGCCCGCCGCCCCGGCTTCCCGCTGGCCGAGCTGCACGAGGACGGCAGCTGCGTCATCACCAAGCACCCCGGCACGGGCGGCTTCGTCGACGTCGGCACGGTCACCGCGCAGCTGCTGTACGAGACGGCCGGGGCCCGGTACGCGGGACCGGACGTCACCGCCCGGCTGGACACCGTACGGCTGAGCCAGGAGGGGCCCGACCGGGTGCGGATCGAGGGCGTGCGCGGGGAGGCGCCGCCGCCCACCCTCAAGGTCGGGCTCAACCGGCTCGGCGGCTTCCGCAACGAGGTCGTCTTCGTGCTCACCGGCCTCGACATCGAGGCCAAGGCCGCCCTGGTGCGGGACCAGCTGGAACCGGCTCTCGGCAAGGTCGCAGACGTGCGCTGGGAGCTGGCCCGCACCGACCGCCCCGACGCCCCGACCGAGGAGACGGCGAGCGCGCTGCTGCGGCTCGTCGTACGGGACCCCGACCAGGGCGCTGTCGGCCGGGCGCTGAGCGGGGCGGCCGTGGAGCTGGCGCTGGCCAGCTATCCCGGCTTCCATGTGCTGGCCCCACCCGGAAAGGGCTCGCCCTATGGGGTCTTCGAGAATGTGTACGTCCCCCATGGTTCCGTCGACCATGTGGCCGTCCTCCACGACGGGCGCCGGATCCCCGTGCCACCGGCCCACGACACGGCCGTACTCGACGCGGTGCCGCAGCCGCCCCTGCCGGAGCCGCCGGAGCCCGGGCCCACCCGGCGCGCCCCCCTCGGACTGGTCGCGGGCGCCCGCAGCGGCGACAAGGGCGGCAACGCCAACGTCGGGGTGTGGGCGCGCACGGACGATGCCTGGCGGTGGCTCGCGCACGAGCTGACCGCCGAACGGTTCCGGGAGCTCATCCCCGAAAGCCGCGAACTGACCGTCCTACGGCACGCGCTGCCGAACCTGCGCGCCCTCAACTTCGTCGTCGAGGGCATCCTCGGCGCCGGCGTCGCCGCGCAGCACCGCTTCGATCCGCAGGCCAAGGCCCTCGGCGAATGGCTGCGCTCCCGCCACCTGGAGATACCGGAGGCCCTCCTGTGACCGTCCTGACCTCCGCGCTCGACCCCGCCGGCCCCGAACACCGCGCCAACCGCGAGGAGATGCTCGCCAAGCTCGCCGCACTCGACGCCGAGCACGCCAAGGCCCTCGCGGGCGGCGGCGAGAAGTACGTCGCACGGCACCGGAAGCGCGGCAAGCTCCTCGCCCGTGAGCGCATTGAGCTGCTGCTCGACCCCGACACGCCGTTCCTGGAGCTGTCCCCGCTGGCCGCCTGGGGCAGCGACTACACCGTCGGGGCGTCCCTCGTCACCGGGATCGGGGTGGTGGAGGGCGTGGAGTGCCTGATCACCGCCAACGACCCGACCGTGCGCGGTGGAGCGAGCAACCCCTGGTCGCTGAAGAAGGCCCTGCGCGCCAACGACATCGCCCTCGCCAACCGGCTGCCCTGTATCAGCATGGTGGAGTCCGGCGGCGCCGATCTGCCGTCCCAGAAGGAGATCTTCATCCCCGGCGGCGCCATCTTCCGCGACCTCACCCGGCTGTCCGCCGCCGGGATCCCGACCGTCGCGGTCGTCTTCGGCAACTCCACCGCCGGCGGCGCCTACATCCCCGGCATGTCCGACCACGTGATCATGGTCAAGGAGCGGGCGAAGGTGTTCCTCGGCGGCCCGCCGCTGGTGAAGATGGCGACCGGGGAGGAGAGCGACGACGAGTCCCTGGGCGGCGCCGAGATGCACGCACGCACCTCGGGCCTCGCCGACTACTTCGCCGTCGACGAGCCGGACGCGCTCCGCCAGGCCCGCCGCGTGGTCGCCCGCCTCAACCACCGCAAGGCGTATGAGGATCCGGGCCCGGCCGAGCCGCCCAAGTACGACCCGGAGGAGCTGCTGGGCATCGTCCCCGGCGACCTCAAGAGCCCCTTCGACCCGCGCGAGGTCATCGCCCGGATCGTCGACGCCTCCGACTTCGACGAGTTCAAACCGCTGTACGGGACGAGCCTGACCACCGGCTGGGCCGCCCTGCACGGCTACCCCGTCGGCATCCTCGCCAACGCCCGGGGCGTCCTGTTCAGCGAGGAGTCGCAGAAGGCCGCCCAGTTCATCCAACTCGCCAACCAGCGCGACATCCCCCTGCTCTTCCTGCACAACACCACCGGCTACATGGTCGGCAGGGAGTACGAGCAGGGCGGCATCATCAAACACGGCGCGATGATGATCAACGCGGTCAGCAACAGCCGCGTGCCCCACCTCTCCGTCCTCATGGGGGCGTCGTACGGCGCCGGCCACTACGGCATGTGCGGCCGCGCCTACGACCCCCGCTTCCTCTTCGCCTGGCCCAGTGCCAAGTCCGCCGTCATGGGCCCGCAGCAACTCGCCGGCGTGCTGTCGATCGTCGCCCGCCAGTCGGCCGCCGCGAAGGGGCAGCCCTACGACGACGAGGCCGACGCCGCGCTGCGCGCCATGGTGGAGCAGCAGATCGAGTCCGAGTCGCTGCCGATGTTCCTGTCCGGGCGGCTCTACGACGACGGCGTCATCGACCCGCGGGACACCCGCACCGTTCTCGGCCTGTGCCTGTCCGCGATCCACACCGCCCCCTACGAGGGCGCCCGCGGCGGCTTCGGCGTCTTCCGGATGTGAGGCCCATGATCACTTCAGTTCTTGTCGCGAACCGGGGCGAGATCGCCTGCCGTGTCGTGCGCACCTGCCGTGCGGCGGGGATCCGGACGGTCGCCGTGCACTCGGACGCCGACGCGAACGCCCTCCACGCGCGCGTGGCCGACACCGCCGTACGGCTGCCGGGGTCGGCGCCCGCCGACACCTATCTGCGCGGCGACCTGATCGTGAAGGCCGCCCTCGCCACCGGTGCGGACGCCGTGCACCCCGGTTACGGCTTCCTCTCCGAGAACGCCGGTTTCGCGCGGGCCGTTCAGGACGCCGGCCTGGTGTGGATCGGGCCGCCCCCGGAGGCGATCGAGGCGATGGCGTCCAAGACGCGCGCCAAGGAGCTGCTGGGCATCGCGCCCCTGCGGGAGGTCACCGAGGCCGATCTGCCGGTGCTGGTGAAGGCGGCGGCGGGCGGCGGCGGCCGCGGCATGCGCGTCGTACGGCACCTGGAGGATCTGGACGCCGAGTCGGCCGCAGCCCGGGCCGAGGCCGCGAGCGCCTTCGGCGACGGCGAGGTGTTCGTCGAGCCGTACGTGGAGGGCGGGCGGCACGTCGAGGTGCAGGTGCTCGCCGACACGCACGGCACGGTGTGGGCGCTCGGCACCCGTGACTGCTCCCTCCAGCGCCGTCACCAGAAGGTGATCGAGGAGGCCCCGGCGCCCGGACTGTCCGCCGCACTCGACGAGGAGGTCCGCGCCCTCGCCGTACGGGCCGCCCGGGCGGTGCAGTACGTCGGCGCCGGAACCGTGGAGTTCCTCGTCGCGGGCGACCGGGCGCACTTCCTGGAGATGAACACCCGTCTCCAGGTGGAACACCCCGTGACGGAGGCGGTGTTCGGGATCGATCTCGTCGCCGAGCAGATCCGCGTCGCCGAGGGCCACGCCCACACGGAGGACCCCCCGCAGCCCCGCGGACACGCCGTCGAGGCCCGCCTCTACGCCGAGGACCCGGCCGGCGACTGGGCACCGCAGACCGGCCGCCTGCACCGCCTCGCCGTCCCCGACGCCGTGCGCCTGGACACCGGCTACACCGACGGCGACGACATCGGCGTCCACTACGACCCCATGCTCGCCAAGGTCGTCGCCCACGCCCCCACCCGCGCCGAGGCGATCCGCAAGCTCGCCGCCGCCCTCGACCGCGCGGTGATCCACGGCCCCGTCACCAACCGTGACCTCCTGGTCCGCTCCCTGCGCCACCCCGAGTTCACCGCCGCCCGGATGGACACCGGCTTCTACGACCGCCACCTGCCGGACCTCACCGAGCCGTCCCCCGACCCGCACGCCCCCCTGGCCGCCGCCCTCGCCGACGCCCACGGCCGCTCCCGCTTCGGCGGCTGGCGCAACGTCGCCTCCCAGCCCCAGAGCAAGCGGTACCTGATGGCGGGCGAGGAACACGAGGCCCGCTACCGGCACGGCAGGGAAGGCCTGGAGGCGGACGGGGTGCGGGTGGTGCACGCCGACGCGCGGCTCGTGATCCTCGACGTGGACGGGGTGGAACGCCGCTTCGAGGTCTCCCGCTACGGCGACCGCGTGTACGTCAACACCACCTCCCTGACCGCCCTGCCCCGCTTCCCCGACCCCACCGC
>NZ_JAIGQA010000253.1:0-9315 GCF_019733245.1 Streptomyces sp. WAC04114 | reverse complement strand
GGGTGGTAGGGCGCGGGGGGAAGGAGGCACGTTGCGCTTCCGTGCTCATGCACCCCCCGTTTCCTCATGCCCGGGCCGCTCGTCCGGCGCGGGCCGGTGTCGTCGTGCCCGAGGCCCGGCACGGAATCGTCCCGGGCACACCTACCCGTACGGACGGAGCGTCATCCCGGCGCGGATCCCCGGCCGGCGCCCTGCGCCGTACGTGCGCGTCACTCTACGGCTTGTTCCTGGGCGAACGGGAACCAGTCCACGAGGCCGGGGCATCTGCCCGGAACGTCCCCCTACCCTGCGGTAATCCGGTCTGGCAGGCTGCGTTCATGACTGCGCGTGCCGCCGACCGGGCCCGTTACGACCGGGCCACCGCCCATCTCGACGCCCCTCTCGCGATCGTGGACCTGGAGGCTTTCGACGCCAACGCCGCCGATCTGGTCCGCCGCGCCGGGGGCAAGCCGATCCGCGTCGCCAGCAAGTCCGTGCGCTGCCGGGCGCTGCTGGAGCGCGTCCTGGCCCGGGACGGCTTCGCGGGGATCATGTCGTTCACGCTCGCCGAGTCGCTGTGGCTGGCCCGGTCGGGATTCGACGACGTACTGCTCGCCTACCCGTCCGCCGACCGCGCGGCCTACGCCGAACTCGCCGGTGATCCCAAGCTCGCCGCCGCCGTGACCGTCATGGTCGACGACGTCGCCCAGCTGGACCTGATCGACGCCTCCCGGGGCGGCGGGCGTGAAGTGGTGCGGGTGTGCCTGGAGTTGGACACCTCCCTGAAGCTGCTCGGCGGGCGGGTGCGGGTCGGGGCCCGGCGTTCGCCGCTGCACTCCCCCGCCCAAGTCGCCGACGTGGCACGGGCGGTGGCCCGGCGGCCCGGCTTCGAGGTCGTGGGGATCATGGCGTACGAGGGGCATGTCGCCGGGGTCGGGGACTCGCTGGCCGGGCGTCCTCTGCGGTCCCGTGCGATCCGGCTGATGCAGGCCGCGGCCAAGCGTGAACTCGCCGAGCGGCGTGCGGAGGTGGTGCGCGCGGTGCGGGCCGTCGTGCCGGACCTGGAGTTCGTCAACGGCGGCGGCACCGGCTCGGTGCAGCACACGGCGGCCGAGGACGCGGTGACCGAGATCGCCGCCGGATCGGGGCTGTACGTGCCGCGTCTGTTCGACAACTACACGTCGTTCAGCGGCCGTCCGGCGGCCCTGTTCGCCATGCCCGTGGTGCGGCGGCCGGGGGTGGGAGTGGTGACCGTGCTCGGTGGCGGGTATCCCGCCTCGGGTGCGGCCGGGGCCGACCGGTCCCCGGTGCCGTACCTCCCGGAGGGGCTGCGCTACGACCCTCAGGAGGGTGCCGGTGAGGTGCAGACGCCGCTGCTCGGCTCGCCCGCCGACGATCTGCTGATCGGGGACAAGGTGTGGTTCCGGCACGCGAAGGCCGGTGAGCTGTGCGAGCGGTTCGACGCGCTGCACCTGGTCGAGGGTGACGCGGTGACGGAGACCGTGCCCACCTACCGCGGCGAGGGCCACACGTTCCTCTGAGCCGGGCCGGGCGTCAGTCCGTCGGGCCGATGCTGCTGCCGACGCCGCCGCCGGTGTCCGCGTCGCCGAACGGGCGGATGCCCTTGGTGACGCGGTCCATGTCGGCGAGCGGCGGTCCGTCCTCGCCGGCGTCGAAGACGTACCGGACGAGGACCGGCGACTCGGTGCCGACGCTGGACGGGAAGACGAGCGACTGGACGTAACCCCCGGGCCCCTTGGCGGTCTTCACGCGCCAGCGCACCAGGTATCCGGCGCGGCCCGCCACCGCGACCGGGCCGGACTTGACGACCTGGTGCGACGTGATGCCGCCGTGGAGCTCGCGGCCGAGGCTGTCGCGGTCGTAGGCCTCGTCGGCCGCGTCGGAGATGTCGGCCTTGGCGAGGGCCTCGGGGGACTTCTCGTCGTTCTCGGTCACCGTGCGGGAGAAGACCATGCCGTGGCGGCACAGGCCCACGCCGCCGGGGCAGTCGTAGGTGCCGTCGGTCGTCATGACGACGTCGTCCTGGGCGACGTGCTGCGGGCGGACCCAGCCGTCGAGCAGCGGGAACGTGACGCCGTTGAGCTGGTCCTCGACGACCGCGGGGTCGTCGGCGGACGGCTCGGAGGTGGATGCCTCGGGGGTCGGTTCCGGCGAGCCGGGTGGGGAGGCGGAGGTGGTGGTCGGGGCCGTCCTGGTCGTGGTGCCGTCGCCGTCGCCCCCGCCGAGGACGACGGCTCCGGTGACGATCGCCGCGACCAGGACGAGGCCCGTGGCGGTCAGGACGACCGCCTTGGTGCGGCCGGTGCCGCCGCCCGGCGGCGGGGCGGCGGGGGCCTCGGGCGCGCGGCGGTGCTCGGTCCAGGCCGTGCCGTCCCACCAGCGCTGCAGGTGCGGTGCGTGCGGGTCGGGATACCAGCCGGGCGGAGGCGTCATGCTCATCCCGGCACTGTAGGGCGCGGCCCGGCCCGTCCGGAGCCCGACTACAGGGGTGTGACGTACGCCCCCGCGATCCCGCCGTCGACCAGGAAGTCGGTGGCGTTCACGAACGAGGAGTCGTCGCTGGCGAGGAAGGCCACGGCGGCGGCGATCTCCTCGGCCTCGGCGAACCGGCCCAGCGGGATGTGCACCAGGCGGCGCGCGGCCCGCTCCGGGTCCTTGGCGAAAAGCTCCTGGAGGAGCGGGGTGTTGACCGGGCCGGGGCACAGGGCGTTCACGCGGATGCCCTCGCGGGCGAACTGCACGCCCAGTTCACGGGACATGGCGAGGACGCCGCCCTTGGACGCCGTGTACGAGATCTGGGAGGTCGCCGCGCCCATCCTGGCGACGAAGGACGCGGTGTTGATGATCGAGCCCCGGCCCTGGCGCCGCATGTAGGGGATGGCGGCCTTGCAGCACAGGTAGACGGAGGTGAGGTTGACCTCCTGGACGCGCTTCCAGGCCTCCAGGCCGGTCTCCAGGATGGAGTCGTCGTCGGGCGGGGAGATGCCGGCGTTGTTGAAGGCGATGTCGACGCTGCCGTAGGTGTCGTGGGCGGTCTTGAAGAGGGCCTCGACCTGCTCGGGGTCGGTCACGTCGACCTTCACGAAGGTGCCGCCGACCTCCTCGGCGGCGGCCTTGCCGCGGGTGTCGTCGACGTCGCCGCAGACGACGTGGGCGCCCTCGGAGGCGAGGCGGCGGGCCGCGGCGAGGCCGATGCCGCTGCCGGCTCCGGTGACGACGGCGGTACGGCCGACCAGGCGGCGGCAGATGTTTTCCTGGACAGTCACTGTGCGGGGCCCTCCGTGCTGATGAAGACGTTCTTGGTTTCGGTGAAGGCGGCCAGGGCGTCGGGGCCGAGCTCGCGGCCGACCCCGGACTGCTTGTAGCCGCCGAACGGGGTCCAGTAGCGGACGCTGGCGTGGGAGTTGACGGACAGGTTGCCGGCGCGGACGGCCTGGGAGACGCGCAGGGCGCGGCCGACGTCGCGGGTCCAGATGGAGCCGGAGAGGCCGTAGGGGGTGCCGTTGGCGAGGCGGATCGCGTCCTGCTCGTCGGTGAAGGGCAGGAGGACGGCGACGGGGCCGAAGATCTCCTCGCAGGCCGCCGCCGAGTCCGGGCTCTCGCCGGTGAGGACGGTCGGCGGGAACCAGAAGCCCGGGCCCTCGGGTGCGCTGCCGCGCAGAGCCGGGGCGCCGTCCGGTACGAAACCGCGGACCCGGTCGAGCTGCTGCCGGGAGATCAGCGGGCCCATCTGGGTCTTCTCGTCGGCCGGGTCGCCCACCACCACGGCGGCCAGCGCCTCGGCGAGATGCTCGCGGACCTCGTCGTAGACGGACTCCTGGACCAGGACGCGGGTGCGGGCGCAGCAGTCCTGGCCGGAGTTGTCCAGGAAGGAGAAGGGGTCGACGGCTGTCTTGAGGTCGGCGTCGGCGAAGACGATGTTGGGGCTCTTGCCGCCGAGTTCGAGGGTGACGGGCTTGACCTGCTCGGCGCCGAGGGCCGCGACGCGCGTCCCGGTCCGGGTGGAGCCGGTGAAGACGATCTTGGCGACTCCGGGGTGCCGGACCAGGGCGTCGCCCGTGATGTCGCCGCGTCCGGGCAGGACCTGGAAGAGGTGCTCCGGGAGTCCTGCCTCCAGGGCGAGTTCGGCGAGGCGCAGGGCGGTGAGCGGGGTGGTCTCGGCGGGCTTGAGGATGACGGCGTTGCCTGCGGCGAGGGCGGGGGCGGTGCCCCAGGCGGCGATCGGCATGGGGAAGTTCCAGGGCGCGATCACGCCGACGACCCCGAGCGGTTCGAGGATCGTGACGTTCAGCCCGCCGGGCACCGGGATCTGCCGGCCGGTGAGCCGCTCCACTCCCCCGGCCGCGTAGTCCAGCAGGTCACGGACGTTGCCGGCCTCCCAGCGGGCGTTGCCGATGAGGTGGCCGGCCTCCCGGACCTCCAGGCGGGCCAGTTCCTCCAGGTGCTCGTCGACGATGGCCGCGAATCGGCGCAGCAGCCGGGCGCGGTCCGCGGGAGGCAGGGCGGCCCAGATCCGCTGTGCCCTGGCGGCGTGGGTGACGGCCGCGTCGACGTCGTCCGGACTCGCCCCGGCGACGGCGGCGACGACCTCCTCGGTCGCGGGGTTCAGTACTTCCAGAAGGTGCTCGGAAGACACGAAGGACCTCACATGCGTTCGAAGGAGCGGCGCAGCTCCCAGTCGGTCACCGCGGCGTCGAAGGCGTCCAGTTCGACGCGCGCCATGTTGCGGTAGTGCGCGACGACCTCGTCGCCGAAGGCGGCCCGGGCGATGGGGCTGTTCTCCCAGAGCTCGGCGGCCTCGCGCAGGGTGGTGGGGACGTGGTCGAGGTCGGCGGCGTAGGCGTTGCCGGGGCAGGGCTCGGGCAGCTCCAGCTTCTGCTCGATGCCGTGCAGTCCGGCCGCGACCAGTCCGGCGACGGCGAGGTAGGGGTTGACGTCGCCGCCGGGCAGGCGGTTCTCGAAGCGCAGGGAGCGGCCGTGGCCGACCACGCGCAGCGCGCAGGTGCGGTTGTCCTGACCCCAGGCGACGGCGGTCGGGGCGAAGGAGCCGGGCTGGAACCGCTTGTAGGAGTTGATGTTGGGGGCGTAGAGCAGGGAGAAGTCGCGCAGGGCGGCGAGCTGGCCGGCGAGGAAGTGCCGCATGACCTCGGACATGCCGCCTTCGAGGTCGCCGGCCATGGCGTTGGTGCCGTCGGCGTCGGCGAGCGAGAGGTGGATGTGACAGGAGTTGCCCTCGCGCTCGTTGTACTTGGCCATGAAGGTGATCGACATGCCCTCCTGGGCGGCGATCTCCTTGGCACCGGTCTTGTAGACGGAGTGCTGGTCGCAGGTGACCAGGGCCTCGTCGTAGCGGAAGGCGATCTCGTGCTGGCCGGGGTTGCACTCGCCCTTGGCGGACTCGACGGTGAGGCCGGCGCCGGCCATCTCGTTGCGGATGCGGCGCAGCAGGGGCTCGATGCGACCGGTGCCGAGGACCGAGTAGTCGATGTTGTACTGGTTGGCCGGGGTCAGACCCTTGTAGCCGGCATCCCAGGCCTGTTCGTAGGTGTCCTTGAAGACGATGAACTCCAGCTCGGTGCCGACCTGGGCGGTGTAGCCGAGTTCGGCGAGGCGCTCCAGCTGACGGCGCAGGATCTGCCGGGGGGCGGCGACGACCGGGGAGCCGTCGCTCCAGGCGAGGTCGGCGTGGAGCATGGCCGTGCCCGCGTTCCAGGGGACGCGGCGCAGGGTGGTGAGGTCGGGGTGCATGGCGAAGTCGCCGTAGCCCCGGTCCCAGGAGGACATGGCGTAGCCGTCGACCGTGTTCATCTCGGTGTCGACGGCGAGCAGGTAGTTGCAGCCCTCGGTGCCGTGGTGGAGGACCTCGTCGAGGAAGAAGCGTGCGGCGAACCGCTTGCCCTGGAGCCGTCCTTGCATGTCGGGGAAGGCCAGGACGACAGTGTCGATCTCACCGCCGGCGACGAGGGTGTGCAGTTCCTCGACGCTCAGCGGGGGTGTGCGGTCTGCCACGGGAAGGCCTCCTAGGCTCCTTGGATCCGCTGCCGGCTCCTTGGATCCGCTGCCTTGGATCCGCCGGGAGCCATAAGGTATTGCCGAGGACCATTGCTTGGGAAGGGGGTACGGCCACATGCCGGAGGAAGCTGGGGGCGGGAAGGTGCGGGACGGACTGACGCCGGTGCTGCGCCCGGTGCGCGCGGGCAACGGCTTCGAGGAGGCGCTGGAGCAGATCCTGCAGGTCGTACGGCTGGGTCTGGTGCCGGGGGGAGAGCGTCTGCCGGCCGAGCGGGAGCTGGCGGAGCGGCTGGGGATCAGCCGGGTGACGCTGCGCGAAGTGCTGAAGGTGCTCCAGGACCAGGGGCTCGTCGAGTCGCGGCGCGGCCGGTACGGCGGGACGTTCGTGCTGCCGCGCGTCGAGGCCGTCGGCGAGGACGAGCTGCGGCGCCGGGTCGCCGAGGTCGACATAGAGGACGTGCTGCGGTTCCGGGAGGTGCTGGAGGTGGGCGCGGCCGGGCTGTGCGCGGCGCACGGGCTGGAGGAGAAGCAGGCGGACCGGCTGCGCGAGGCCCTGGCGCGCACGCACGACGCGCCGCTCGCCGAGTACCGCCGCCTGGACACGCTGCTGCACCTCACGATCGCCGAGCTGTCCGGCTCCCCCACCCTCACCGCCCAGTACGCGGCCGTCCGCGCGACCGTCAACGACCTGCTCGACTGCATCCCGCTGCTGGTGCGCAACCTGGAGCACTCCCAGCGGCAGCACACCGCCCTGGTGGAGGCGGTGATCGAGGGCGACGCCGACCAGGCGCGGGAGATCATGCGCGAGCACTGCGGGGGGACGGCGGCGCTGCTGCGGGGGTTCCTCGGCTGAGCCGGGCGCTGTCGTCGCGCGGTGAGGATTTACGGGCGATTAACGCAGAGGTATTGCCTTCCCGGGTCGGCACCGCAAAGGTATGGCTCCATTCCATTGAATCTCAGCCTGCTCGACCCCGTGAACAGCCGCCGCCCCGTCGGGAGTCTGCTTATGTCCCAGGAACCCACCCTCACACCCGCCGCCCCGGAGGGCGACGACTATCTCGAACGCAGGGCGCTGCGCCGCGGCAGCGCCGGCTGGGTGCTGCTGACCGGTCTCGGCGTCGCCTACGTCGTCTCCGGCGACTACTCGGGCTGGAACTTCGGCCTGGCCGAGGGCGGCTTCGGAGGCCTCGCGATCGCCATGGTGCTCATGGGCGCGATGTACGCGTGCATGGTCTTCGCCCTCGCCGAGCTGTCCTCGATCCTGCCCACCGCGGGCGGCGGCTACGGCTTCGCCCGGCGGGCGCTCGGCCCCTGGGGCGGCTTCCTGACCGGCACGGCGATCCTCATCGAGTACGTCCTCGCGCCGGCCGCCATCGTCATCTTCATCGGTGACTACGTCGAGTCGCTGGGCCTGTTCGGCCTGGAGTCCGGCTGGCCGATGTACCTGGTCTGCTTCGCGATCTTCCTCGGTATCCACCTGTGGGGCGTCGGCGAGGCGCTGCGCTTCAGCTTCGTCGTCACCGGCATAGCCGTGGTCGCGCTGATCGTGTTCGCCCTGGCGGCGCTGCCCGACTTCTCCTTCGCGTCGCTGGACGACATCCCGGTCGACCCCTCCGCCGCGGGCTCGAACTCCTGGCTGCCGTTCGGCCTGCTCGGCATCTGGGCGGCGTTCCCGTTCGGCATGTGGTTCTTCCTGGGCGTCGAGGGCGTGCCGCTGGCGGCCGAGGAGACCAAGGACCCGGCCCGTACGCTGCCGAAGGCGATCCGCTGGTCGATGGGCATCCTGGTGGTGCTCGCGGTCGTCACGTTCTTCGCGGCGGCCGGGGCACGCGGTTCCGCCGCGATCCAGGAGGCGGGCAACCCGCTGGTCGAGGCGCTCCAGCCGAACGGCGAGGCGACGACCCTGAGCCGGATCGTCAACTACGCGGGCCTCGCCGGCCTGGTGGCGTCGTTCTTCTCCCTGATCTACGCCGGATCGCGCCAGCTGTTCGCCCTGTCCCGCGCGGGCTACCTGCCCCGGTTCCTGTCGCTCACCAGCCGCCGGAAGGCTCCCTACCTGGGCCTGCTGGTGCCCGGTACGATCGGCTTCCTGCTGGCGGCGGTCTCGGGCAACGGCGCGCGGATGCTGAACATCGCCGTCTTCGGCGCGACCATCTCCTACGCGCTGATGTCCCTGTCGCACATCGTGCTGCGCCGCAGGGAGCCGGAACTGGAGCGGCCGTACCGGACACCGGGCGGGGTGCTGACGTCGTCGGTCGCGCTGGTACTGGCCTGTGCGGCGCTGGTCGCCACGTTCCTGGTGGATGTGACGGCGGCGCTGATCGCGCTCCTGGTGTACGCCGTCGCCGTCGCCTACTTCGGCCTGTACAGCCGCAAGCACCTGGTGGCGAAGGCGCCGGAGGAGGAGTTCGCGGCGCTGGCGGCGGCCGAGGCAGAGTTGGCAAGGGACTGAGTAGTTCGACCGTGAGGGAGTTGTCGTGACCAGGCCGTTGATCGGCGTCAGCACCTATCTGGAGTCCGGTGCGCGCTGGGGCGTGTGGGAGCTGGAGGCCGCCCTGCTGCCGGTCGGCTACCCCCGGTTGGTCCAGCGGGCCGGCGGCCTGGCCGCGATGCTGCCGCCGGACGACACGCGGTACGCCGCGGAGGCCGTGGCCCGGCTGGACGGGCTGGTCATCGCGGGCGGGCCGGACGTCGAGCCGGTGCGCTACGGCGCGGAGCGCGAGCCGCGTACGGGGCCGCCGGCGCCGGAGCGGGACGCGTGGGAACTGGCCCTGATCGACGCGGCGCTGGCGGCCAGGGTGCCGTTGCTGGGGATCTGCCGGGGCATGCAGCTGCTGAATGTCGCCCTCGGGGGGACGCTCGTGCAGCACATCGACGGGCACGCCGAGGTCGTGGGCGTCTTCGGGGGGCACGCCGTCAAGCCGGTGCCGGGGAGTCTGTACGCCGGTGTCGTGCCGGAGGAGACGTTCGTGCCGACGTATCACCACCAGGCCGTGGACCGCCTGGGCGAGGGCCTGGTCCCCTCGGCGTACGCGGCGGACGGCACGGTGGAGGCGGTGGAACTGCCCTCTGCCGACTGGGTGCTGGGCGTGCAGTGGCATCCGGAGATGGGTGAGGACGTGCGGGTGATGAGGGCGCTGGTGGAGGCGGCCATGCCCCGTGAGCCGGGCTTCCTGACCGACTGATTCGGGTGGTGGGTGGGCACAGGCCGGGGGTCCAGGGGGTGGAGCCCCCTGGTCACGGCGCGCCGCTATCCCCGCGTCAGCGACAGCAGGTCCCGCGCCGGCCCCGTCGGACGGTGCC
>NZ_JAIGQA010000252.1:0-9334 GCF_019733245.1 Streptomyces sp. WAC04114 | reverse complement strand
ATGGTCGCGGTGGAGGCCTCGGAGGGGGAGGTGCTGGCGGCGGTCGGTGAGCGTGGTGACGCGGTGGGTGTGGCCGCGGTGAACGGTCCGTCTGCGGTGGTGATCTCGGGCGCGGACGATGCGGTGGATGAGGTGCTGACTTCTCTCCCTGGTCGGCGTACGCGTCGTCTTGAGGTGTCGCATGCGTTCCATTCGCCGTTGATGGACGGGATGTTGGAGGAGTTCCGTTCGGTGGCGAAGGAGGTGCGCTACGAGGTGCCGCGCCTCCCGGTGGTCTCCACGGTGACGGGCCGGTTGGCGGAGGGTGAGGATCTTCGCTCGGCGGACTACTGGGTGACCCAGGTCCGCCAGGCCGTCCGCTACGCCGACGCCGTCACCACCCTGGAGTCCGAGGGCGTCACCACACTCCTGGAGATCGGCCCCGGCGGCGTCCTGGCCGCCCTCGCCGCCCAGGTCGTCCGCGACCCCGACGCCCTGACCGCCACCGTGGCCACCCGCGCGGGACGCCCCGAGCCGGAGACCCTGGTCGAGGCGCTCGGCACGCTGCACGCCCGAGGTGTGCCCGTCGACTGGGAGGCGTTCTTCGCCGGGTCCGGAGCCCGCCGGGTCCCGCTGCCCACCTACGCCTTCCAGCGCCGGCGGTACTGGCTCGACGAAGTCACCACCGGCAAAAGGGACATGGATCATGTCTCACGTGTCACGCCCGACATCCCCGAGGAGACGACACCCCGGACGGTGACCCTCGCGGAGCGGCTCGCGCCGCTGGGCGACGCACAACGGGAGCAGTACCTCCTGACCCTCGTCACGGAACTGGTCGCGAAGGTGCTCAAGCATCCCGACACCTCGGCCGTCGTGCCCCACCGCCCCTTCCAGGAACTCGGCTTCGACTCCCTGACAGGCGTCGAACTGCGCAACCGGCTCGGTGCCGAGACCGGTCTCTCCCTGCCCGCAACCGTCGTCTTCGACCATCCGAACCCCGCCGCGCTGGCGGCCTACGTACAGGCGCAGGCGGCAGCGGCGGCGCCCGGCACCGAGGACGGATCGGTTCGCTCCGCGGCCGAGGAACTGGACCGCCTGGAGGCGTCCGTGGACGCCCTGGCGGCGGACGGCTCGCCTCCCGGCACCGACCGCGTCGCGCTGTCCGAGCGCCTGCGGGCGCTGGCCGACCGTCTGGCCGGACCGGCGTACACACCGCCCCCGTCCGCCGCCGGCGCCGATGTCGCGGCCCTCGGGGACGCGTCCGCCGACGAGATCTTCGACTTCATCGACACCCAGCTCGGCCGGGCCGCGGACTGAAGCCGTCCGCCGCCCCGCACCACCACCCTTCCGGTACCGAGGAGAGACTGATTCCGCATGTCCGCTGACATGTCCCGCGCGCAGGAGCAGGCCCAGACCAGGGAACAGAAGCTCGTCGACTACCTGAAGTGGGTCACCGCCGACCTGCAGAAGGCGCGCGAGCGCATCGAGACGCTCGAGTCGGCCGCCACCGAACCGGTCGCCATCGTCGGCATGGCATGCCGCTTCCCGGGCGGCGTCACGTCACCGGACGACCTGTGGCGCCTGGCCGCCGAAGGCCGGGACGCCATCAGCCCCTTCCCCGCGGACCGCGGCTGGGACCTCGACGCGCTGTACAGCACGGACCGCGACGAGCCCGGCACGTCGTACACCCGCGAGGGCGGCTTCCTCGACGGCGCCGCCCAGTTCGACGCGGACTTCTTCGGCATCTCGCCCCGCGAGGCCCGCGCGATGGACCCCCAGCAGCGCGTCCTCCTGGAGACCGCGTGGGAGGCCTTCGAGGACGCCGGGATCGACCCCGCCACGCTGCGCGGCAGCCGTACCGCCGTGTTCGCCGGCGTGATCGAGCAGAGCTACCTCGGACTCGAAGGGCCCGCCGAGCTCGAGGGCCACCTCATGACCGGCAAGCTCAGCAGCGTGGCCTCCGGCCGGATCTCCTACACCTTCGGTCTCGAGGGCCCGGCCGTCTCGATCGACACGGCGTGCTCGTCCTCGCTGGTCGCCCTGCACCTCGCGGTGGAGTCGGTGCGCCGAGGGGAGTCGACCCTCGCGCTCGCCGGAGGCGCGACGATCACCGCGACCCCCGGCGGGTTCGTCGACTTCTCACGCCAGGGCGGACTCGCCCCCGACGGGCGGATCAAGTCGTTCGCGGCCGCCGCCGACGGCACCTCCTGGTCGGAGGGCGTCGGCCTGCTGGTCGTCGAGCGGCTTTCGGACGCGGTGCGCAACGGGCACCGGGTGCTGGCGGTGGTGCGGGGCAGTGCGGTGAATCAGGACGGTGCTTCGAACGGTCTGACGGCGCCGAACGGCCCGTCGCAGGAGCGTGTCATCCGTCAGGCCCTGGAGAACGCCCGTCTGGCTCCGGCCGAGGTGGACGCGGTGGAGGCGCACGGCACGGGCACGCGGCTGGGCGACCCGATCGAGGCGCAGGCGCTGCTGGCGACGTACGGCCGGGACCGGGACCGTCCCCTGTGGCTGGGCTCGCTGAAGTCCAACATCGGTCACACCGTCGCCGCCGCGGGTGTGGGCGGTGTGATCAAGATGGTGCAGGCCATGCGGCACGGCTTGCTGCCCCGGACCCTGCACGTCGACCGGCCCACGCCCATGGTCGACTGGAGCTCCGGCGCGGTCGAACTGCTCACCGAGGCCCGCGAGTGGACCCCTCGGGCAACGGCCCCGCGCCGCGCCGCCGTCTCGGCGTTCGGCGTGAGCGGCACCAACGCCCACGTCATCCTGGAGGAGGCCCCGGAAGCGGAGGACCAGTCTCAGACCCTTCCGGACCGGCCGCGCACGCTCCCGGCCGTGCCCTGGCTGCTCTCCGCACCGGACGAGGACGCCCTGCGCGCCCAGGCCCGACGGCTCCACGACCACGTAGCCGCCCACCCCGAGCAGTCCGCCACCGACCTCGCCTACTCCCTCGCCACCACACGAACCTTGCACGACCGCCGAGTCGTCCTGACCGGAACCGACCGCGACGACCTGTCCGCCGCCCTCCAACACCTCGCCGAGACCCCCACGAGCTCCGAGGCACCTGTCCGTGCCGGCGGACTGGCGGTGGTGTTCTCGGGTCAGGGTGCGCAGCGGGCGGGGATGGGGCGGGAGTTGTATGCCGCGTTCCCGGTGTTCGCGGGGGCGTTGGATGAGGTGTGTGGGGTGCTGGATCCGTTGTTGGGTGGTTCTTTGAGGGAGGTGATGTTCGCGGTTGAGGGGTCGTTGTTGTCTCGGACGGGGTGGACGCAGCCGGCGTTGTTCGCGTTTGAGGTGGCGTTGTTCCGGTTGGTGGAGTCGTGGGGTGTGCGGCCTGGGTTCGTTGCGGGTCATTCGGTGGGGGAGTTGGTGGCTGCGCATGTGGCGGGGGTGATGGGTCTGGGTGAGGCGGCTCGGTTGGTGGCGGCGCGTGCGGGGTTGATGCAGGCGTTGCCGGCGGGGGGTGTGATGGTCGCGGTGGAGGCCTCGGAGGGGGAGGTGCTGGCGGCGGTCGGTGAGCGTGGTGACGCGGTGGGTGTGGCCGCGGTGAACGGTCCGTCTGCGGTGGTGATCTCGGGCGCGGACGATGCGGTGGCGGCCGTACTGGCTGGGTTGCCGGGTCGGCGTACGCGTCGTCTCGAGGTGTCGCATGCGTTCCATTCGCCGTTGATGGACGGGATGTTGGAGGAGTTCCGTTCGGTGGCGAAGGAGGTGCGCTACGAGGTGCCGCGACTCCCGGTGGTCTCGACGGTGACGGGCCGGTTGGCGGAGGGTGAGGATCTTCGCTCGGCGGACTACTGGGCGAGCCAGGTCCGCCAGGCCGTCCGCTACGCCGACGCCGTCACCACCCTGTACGACCAGGGGGTGCGGACCGTCGTGGAGATCGGCCCCGGCGGCGTCCTCACCGCCCTCGCGCAGACGGTGCTCGCGGACCGGGACGACATCACCGTCCAGGCCCTCCAGCGCTCCGACCGGCCCGAGCCCTCCGCGCTGGCCGACGGCGTCGGCACCCTGTACACCCGAGGTGTGCCCGTCGACTGGGAGGCGTACTTCGCCGGGTCCGGAGCCCGCCGGGTCCCGCTGCCCACCTACGCCTTCCAGCACCAGCGGTACTGGACCGACGCGCTCGCGGCCGGTCGCCGTGACGCGGGCGGATTCGGCCTGGACAGCACGGACCATCCCCTCGTCGGCGCCGCGCTGTTCCCCGGCGACCGCGACGAGGCGCTGTTCACGACCCGCCTGTCCGCCCGTACGGACCAGCTCCTCGCCGCGCACACCGTCGCCGGGGAGACCGTCGTGCCCGGTACGGTCCTCGCGGAACTGGCCGTCCGGGCCGGGGACGAGACGGGCTGCACGGCCGTGGACGAACTCGTCGTCGACGCGCCACTGGTGCTGCCCCGCGAGGGGGCCCTGCACCTCCAGGTCCGCGTCGGCGAACCGGACACCGACGGCCGGCGCGTCCTCACCGTCCACGCCCGGCCCGACGAGGCCGACGCGTCCTGGACCCGCCACGCCCACGGCCTGCTCGGCGACACCCCGCTCGTTCCGCCGGCGGACACCGAGCCGACGCCGTGGCCACCGGCCGGGGCGGAGCCACTCGCCGGCCTCGACCCGAGCGGGGCACCGGAGTTGTACGAGCACTTCGACACCGCCGGTGTGCACTACGGTCCCGCGTACCGACGGCTCACGGGAATGTGGCGGCGCGTCGACGAGGTGTTCGCCGAGGTCGCCCTGGACCCCGACACCGATGCGCACGCCGAGGGGTTCGGGCTGCACCCGGCGCTGCTGGAGGCCGCCCTGCAACCGCTGTACGCGGCTGCTCTGCCCGGTCTGCCGCGCACGGTCACCCGATGGCGCGGCCTGCGGCTGTACGCCGTCGGTGCGGACACCCTGCGCGTGCACCTCGCCCCCCTCCCCGGCGCCGACGACACCTACGCGGTGCGCCTGACCGACCCGGCCGGGCAGGTGGTCGCGGTCGCCGATGCCGTGACCGTCGGGCCCGTCCACGCCGAGGCGTTGCGGGCCGCCCGCTCCCGGCACCGCGACGCCCTCCACCACGTCGAGTGGATCGCCCGCCCGCTGCCCGCCGCTTCCCTGGACTGGCTCACCCTCGACTCCACCGTGCCCCCGGACGTATCCGCCGTCACCGCGGCGGTCACGGCGGCCGGCGAGCGCATCGGGGCCGTACGCCTCGATCTGACCACCCCCGCGGGAGCGACCGCGGGGGACGCCGTCAGGGACACCGTGGGCCGGGCCCTGTCCTGGGCGCGGCAGTGGCTCGCCGAGGAGGCCCTGGCCGGCACGCCGCTGGTCGTCGTCACCCGGGGCGCCACGGCCGTCGCCGACGACGAGGACGTCACCGACCCCGCCGCCGCTGCCGCCTGGGGCCTGCTGCGCTCGGCGCAGTCGGAGTCGCCGGGGCGGATCGTCCTGGTCGACACGGACGGCGAACCCGACCCGGACACGCTCTCCGCCGTGGTCGCCTCCGGCGAACCACAGGCCGCGATCCGCGACACCACGTCCGGCCGCGGCACTACCCCCGGCCGCGGCACCCCCTCTGGCCCGGGCTCCCCCTCTGGCCTCGGCACCCCCGGCTTCGGCGCCACCTCCGGCCTGGGCACCACCCCCGGCCTCGGCACTACCCGCGGCCCGGGCACCCCCTCCGGCCCGGGCACCAGCCTTGGCCCGGGCGCCAGCCCAGGCCCGGGCACCAGCCCCAGCCCCGGCACCACCTCCGCGGACGCCCCCCGGATCCACGTACCGCGTCTGCTGCGCACCCCCGTACCGCAGCCCGCCGTCGACGGACGTCGCACGGTCTGGGATCCCGAGGGCACCGTTCTGGTCACCGGTGGTACGGGCTCGCTCGGCGCGCACTTCGCCCGCCACCTGGTCACGGAGCACGGCGTGCGTCATCTGCTGCTGGTCAGCAGGCGCGGCCCGGACGCCCCGGGCGCCTCCGAGCTGTGCTCCGCACTGCGGGCGCTGGGCGCGACCGTGACCGTGGCCGCCGCGGACGTCGCCGACCGTGCCGCCCTCGCGAGCATCCTCGCCTCGGTGCCGGCGGCGCACCCGCTGCGCGGTGTCGTCCACACCGCGGGCATCCTCGACGACGGCGTCATCGCCTCGCAGACACCTCAGCGGCTCGACGCCGTGCTGCGGCCCAAGGCCGACGCGGCCTGGAACCTGCACGAGCTGACCCGGGACGCCGGGCTGACGGCGTTCGTGCTCTTCTCGTCCGTGGCGGCGGCCGTCGGCGGTCCCGGCCAGTCCACCTACGCCGCGGCCAACGCCCACCTGGACGCGCTCGCCCGGCACCGCGCAGCGTCGGGTCTGCCGGCCACGTCCATCGCCTGGGGCCTGTGGGAGCAGGCGACCGGCCTGACGGGTGGCCTGACCGAGACGGATCTGAAGCGGATCGCCCGCAGCGGCTTCCGCACCGTCCCGCAGGAGCTCGGCACGGCCCTGTTCGACCTGGCCCTGGACACCGGCCGCCCCTACCTCGTGGCCACCCCGCTGGACATCCCCGTCCTGCGCCGTCAGCCGCAGATCCCGGTGCTGCTCAGGTCGCTGGTGCGCGTGCCGGTCCGGGCCACGGCGCGCGGCGCGGCCGACGCGGGGCCCGGGCTCGCCGACCGGCTCGCCGGACTCGACGAGGCCGCACAGCACACGGTCGTCCTCGACGCCGTGTCGGCCGAGATCGCCCGGGTCCTCGGGCGTTCCGGCCCCGTCGACCCCGAACGGCCCCTGCAGAGCAGCGGTTTCGACTCGCTCACCTCCGTCGAGCTGCGCAACCGGCTCGCGACGGTTACCGGCTTGCGTCTGCCCGCCACCCTGGTCTTCGACCACCCGACGCCCCGGGCCCTGGCGGCACACCTGCGCACCGAACTCCTCGCGCCCCAGGGCGATGCCGAGGCGGGACCGGCCGTGGACTACGCCGCCGACCTCGACCTGCCCGCCGACATCCGCCCGGCCGACGAGGTCGTCCGTACCGTCACCGACCCCTCCGACATCCTCGTCACCGGCGCGAGCGGCTTCCTCGGCGCGTTCCTGGTGCGCGACCTGATGCGCACCACGACCGCCCGCCTGCACTGCCTGGTGCGCGGCGCCGACGACGCGGCGGCGTACGAGCGGCTGCGCTCCAGCCTCACCTGGTACCGCGTCTGGGACGAGATCGACGAGAGCCGGCTGCGGGTCCGCGCCGGGGACCTGGCCGAGGAGCGACTCGGCCTGACCGAGGAGGAGTTCGACGGCCTCGCCCGCACCGTGGACGCCGTCTACCACGCGGGCGCGACCGTGCACTGGCTCCACCCCTACGAGGCGCTGCGCGCGGCCAACGTCCACGGCACCCGGGAGATCCTGCGCCTGGCGGCCCGCCACCGCACGGTCCCCGTGCACTACATCTCCACCGTCGGTGTCTTCAACGGCCCGGTCACGCCCGGTGTCCCCCTGAAGGTGACCGACCCGACCGGCCCCGCCGAAGCGCTGCCCAGCGGCTACCTCCAGTCCAAGTGGGTCGCCGAGCAGCTCGTCGGTCTCGCCCGGGACCGGGGACTGCCGGTGTCGGTGCACCGCGTGGACGTCATCTCCGGCGACACCCGCAACGGGGCCTGCCAGACCCGCGACTTCGTCTGGCTCAGCCTCAAGGGCCTCCTCCAGGCGCAGGCCGCGCCGGCCGGCGTCGCAGGCCGCTTCCACCTGCTGCCCGTCGACTACGTCAGCGCCGCCATCGTCGGCATCTCACAGCGCGAGCCGGCCGGGGGCACCTTCCACCTGTTCAACCGCAGCTCACTGAGCCTCGCCGACTGTGTGTCGTACCTGCGCGAACTCGGTTACCGGATCGACGAGACCGACCGGGAGCGATGGAACGACACCGTGCGGTCCGACCGGGACAACGCCCTGCTGCCGCTGCTGCACGCCTTCGAGATGATGACGTCCGACACCGACGGCTTCTACCCGCCCATCGACACGGCCGAGACCGAGGCGGCACTGGCCGGGACGGACATCTCTTGCCCGCCGCTGACCCGTGAACTCTTCGCCACGTACGTGGAGTTCTTCGTCCAGGAGGGGCACTTCCCGCCCGCCCCGTGACCCGTGAGGTCCGCCGATCGGACACCACCGGCCGTCCGGCCGCTCCCCGTGGAGCGGCCGGGCGGCCCGCCCGTTTCCCCGTTTCCGTCCCCGCGCATGTGAATCCGAGGTATCGCCATGGGCACTGCACAGGTGCGTTCGTTCTCCGAGATCGAGGCCGCCTTCGTCGAATACGTCCAGCAGACCGTCTACTGCACGATGGTCACCGTCGACCGGCACAACCGCCCCCGGGCCCGCGTCGTCCAGCCCGTCTGGGAGACCGTCGACGGGCGCCCCGTCGGATGGCTGGCGGTCTTCCGCACCCCGGTGAAGGCCGCCCACCTGGCGCGCAACCCGCACACGACGTACGCCTACTGGCACCCCCGCCAGGACGCGGTGTTCGTCGACAGCGTCTCGGCCTGGGTGCCCGACCGCGACACCAAGCTGCGCGCCTGGGAGCTGTACCGCCGCAACAGCCCCCCGGGCGTCGGCTACGACCCCCACCTCTACTGGAGCGCCGGCCCCGACAGTCCCGACTACCACCTGCTGCGCATCGACCCCTGGCGCGTCCAGGTCCTGCGGGGCTCGGACCTGAGCAGCCGGATCTGGTCGGCGGAGCCCCCGCAGAACCAGTGATGTCACCCGGGCAGGAGACCCGGGAACAGCCCCAGGACGCTCTCCGCCGCGTCCCGATGGCAGACCCCCCGCCCGATTGCCCGTCCTCCCGGCATGCGGTTGGATCGGCTGAACGAGGCAGCGTTCCGAGGAGAGTTGATGGCAGCACAGGGGGAGCGGCCGGAGGGCACGTCCTCGGGCCCGACCGGTGAATCGACCGCGCACGTCACGGCCGGCGGCGGGTGGGTCCCCGTCCCCGTTCCGCCCCTGGACGAGGACACCCGTGAACTCCTCGCCCTCCTCGGGGAGGTGCGGTCCGACCTCGCGCGGTTGCAGAGCACGAGCGAGATCACCGCGCTCCGGGACGAGTGCGAGGCGGCCGTGGAGGAGATCTCCCGGACCGGTCGCGTCACGCCCCACCTCGTCGCCCGGCTCCGGGACCGCCTCGCCGCGGCGGGACCGGCCCCGTCCGTCCTGGCCGCGGGCGTCGCTCTCGCCCGGTCGCTGGACCTGATGGAGGCCCGCCTGCGCACACCGCACCCCGCGGCGGAGCCGGCGCAGCAGGCCAGACCCAAGCCCGTAGGCCACTCCCGCCCCGGTGCGCGCCCGAACCCGGCCGGCCCGGGCCTTCGAAGCGGGCTGCCGGCGCAGCCGCCGCAACAGGGCGTTC
>NZ_JAIGQA010000251.1:0-9345 GCF_019733245.1 Streptomyces sp. WAC04114 | reverse complement strand
GCGGGGGAGGAGGCGGAGGCACGGCACCCGCCATGCGGTGACCGCAGACCTCGCACCAGTCGTCGGAACCCGACTGGTGTCCGTTCGGGCAGGTCGGCATGTCGGCGCGTCCCTCCTTCGATCTCTTCTAGGTCACTTCTTGACGCGAACGGTCTTGGTGGAGCGCGTTTCGAGCGTCATCTCGTCAGCCTCCGCGACCTTCGCCTTCAGTCGCACAGTACCGGTCGCGGCGTCGACCACGTCCACCACCTTCGCAAGCAGTTTCGCAGTATCGGCGTTCCCGGAGGCACTCGCGAGCTGAACGGCCCGGCCCAGTTTGGCCGTTGCTCCGTCCATATCGCCAGACTTGCGAAGATCCAGACCCTGTTGGATGACTTGTGCCAGTTCGGCCTGCCCGGTGTAGTGGGCGACCTGAGGGTTGATCGACGTCGACGCGACCATGTCGTCCGTCCACACGGCCCGCACCAGGCCCTGCGCGCCGAGGTTCTGGGCGCTGCCGTCGGGCTGCGGAATGACCAGGGAGATCCGGGCCGCCAGCATCTCCTGCCCGATGTTCGCCACCGGGACCTCGACGCAGACGTGGTAGTCACGGGACTCGTCTCCCCAGGAACCAAGGGGATAGTCGCCCGCGCGCGGGCCCGCCTCGGTGCGCCGGCCGGTCAGCTCCTCGACCGTCGGCGCGACCTGCTTGACGAACTTCACGGTGGTGTCGACCGGGGTCCACAGCCGCAGGGAGACGTCCGCGACCTCCTTGCCCATCGCCGTCTCCATCATGTGCGTGAAGTCGGCGGCGAGCGCGGCCGGATCGGCGACGATGTCGGCGGTGCCGAGCAGGGCCGAGGCGATCCCTGTGACTTCTTTCACTTCCCAGTCGGTGCCCACGCCGCGCGCGTCACACGTGAAACGACCGGCGCACGCGTCGAGCGCGGCCTTCAGATCCTGGGGCGACTCGTGCTCGTTGCGGCCGTCGGTGAGCAGGATGCCGTGCCGGATCGCGACGTCCGCGGAGGAGAGCAGGCGGTCGGCGAGTTTCAGCCAGGTGCCGATGGCCGTGCCGCCGCCGGCGCTCAGGGAGCGCAGCGCCTGCTTGGCCTGCTCGCGGGTGGTGGCGTCGGCGACCGCGACGCGCCCGCCGCCCGGGTAGACCTCCTTCGCCACGTGCGTCCCGCCGATCACCGCGAAGTGCACGCCGTCGCGCAGGGTGTCGATCGCCGCGGCCGTCGCGTCGCGGGCGTTGCGCATCTTGGTCGGCGGGTAGTCCATCGACCCCGAGCAGTCGACCATGATCGCCACGGCCGCGGACGGGCCCTGGCCGGGCGAGTAGAGGTGGGGCGCCGCGACCGCGCTGCCGATCGTGCCGCCGCCGGTCGCCGTCACCGTGACGATGGCGTTGACCTCGCCGGCGCCCTCCGGCAGGTACTCGTTCTGGTAGACGTCCACCGAGAACTGGGGCACGTTCGACTTCGAGAAATTGGCCATGCCTGCTTCGATCCCCCTTCAAAGCCCCCGCCGAGGCGGGGTGATGACGGTAGGCGGACCGGTCCCCTCCGGTCCGCCGAGGCGTCCCCGTACGTGGCCTCAGGCCGATCCTGCCCCCTGGGGCACGGCCGGGAACGGCACGAGCGCCACTGTTACGTTGTCGTGGCCCCCGCCGTCCAGCGCGTGGCCGAGGAGCACCCGGGCGCTGTGCAGGGGGTGCACGGCGGCGTCGAGCGGGACGACCCGGGCCATCTCCTCGGCCGCCTCCGCGTAGTTCCACAGGCCGTCGGTGCAGACCACCACCACACCGGGGCGGTCCGGCTTGAACGCGGCGGTGTGCGGTTCCAGTTCGTAGGCGTCCGCGCCGAGCCAGCCGGTGATCGCGTGGGCGCGCTCGTCGGCGTAGGCCTCGGCCTCGTTCATCAGGCCCGCCGCGACCATCTGCGCGGCCCAGGAGTCGTCCTCGGTGAGCCGGGCGGGGGGAGCGCTGCGGTCGACCGGGACCCAGTAGGCGCGGCTGTCGCCGACCCAGCCGACGATCAGCAGGCCCGACGTCACCACGGCACCGACGATGGTGCACGCCGGGGCGTTCTGGTGGGGGGCCTGCTCGCGGGCCGTGGCGGGTTCCGCGGCGAGCGAGTTGACGGCGCGCGAGGCGGCGAGGATCGCGTCGTGCATCGCTTGCTGCGGGTGCGTGCCGCGCGGCAGGGCAGCCAGCAGCGTCTCGCCCGCCGCCCTGGACGCCGCGGCGGAGGCGTCGTCGGGGCGGGTCGCCGAGGAGACGCCGTCGCAGACGATCGCGACGGAGGCGGGGGAGCCGTCGGGCAGCGCCGTGGTGCCGATGGCGAACGCGTCCTCGTTGCGGTGGTGGCGCAGGCCGCGGTCGCTGACCGCGGCCACCGGGCCGGACTCCTGCTCCATGTGGTCCCGTTCGCGCGGCTGGGCGTGGCCGCAGTTCTCGCAGTAGCCGTCGTCGTCCACGCGGCCGGCCCGGCAGGCGACGCAGACCTTGCCGCCGGTGGCCGCGGCCTGGGCCGCCGGCTCGGCGGACACCCGTGGGTCCGGTGCCTGGAGGAGGTACTCGTCGGGCTGTGTCTGGTAGATCTCCGGCGACGCGGCAGGCCCGTCGGGCTGCGGCGGCCGGTCGAACCGCACGCCCGCGACCGGCGGGGCGCTCGGCGGCGGGGGTGTCTCCGGCGGCAGCGCGGAGCCGCCCGAGTCCGTGCCCGGCAGGTCCGTCGGCAGGTGCACCGCCTCGGGGGCGCCCGCGCCGTCGGGCCCGGGGGCGGGCCAGGCCGCGCCGGCGGGTGGCGCCGTCGGGGGCTCGGGGTACGCACCGGCCGGAGCGCCCTGGGTGGGCACCGAGCCGTTCATGGTGATGGTCGGGTTGTCCTCCGGCCGTGCCGGCACGGCGGACAGGTCGTATCCGCACGCGCCGCAGAAACGGTCACCCGACTCGAGGGGTTCCTCGCAGCTCGGGCAGGCGGACAACTGGGGCATCTGCGACATCAACTACACCCACGTCCGGGGGCGGTAACGATTGGCACGTTCCACCAGGTCGATCCTCTCCTCGCCGCCCCGCGCCAGCCGGGCCAGCATGCGGTACGAGCGCTCCAGACCGAAACGCAGGCCCCGCTCGTCCAGGCCACTGCCGAGCAGTGTCCGTCCCCCGGCGGCGGGAGGGACGGAACCCTGGCCCCCGGAGAGTACCCAGTCGAGCGCGCAACCGAGGACTTCGGCCGACAACTGCTCCCGCCGTGCCGGATCCAGACCGTACGCCTCCAGTGCCTCGACCTGCGCCGCGGCGGCCGTCAGGTCCTCCAGGAACGGCGCGTCGGAGGCGCTCGCCGTGCGCTGCCGCAGCCGCGCCCGGACCGCCGCCACCCGCGCGGCCGTGTAGTGGATCGAGGACTCCGGAACCGACTCCAGCGTCCGTACGGCACCGCGCCGGTCCCCGGTCGCCAGCTGGACGCGCGCCAGGCCGAACGCGGCGCTCACATAACTCGGGTCGGTCGACCACACCAGCCGGTAGTACTCGGCGGCGTTGTCCAGCTGCCCCAGCACCTCCGCGCACAGGCCGAGCGCCAGCTTGGGCGCGATCTCGCCCGGGAATGCGTCGTAGATCGCGTCGAAGGCGAGCGCCGCACCCTCGTCGTCGCCGGTCACCAGCGCGGCCACACCCCGGTACCAGACCACCCGCCAGTCGTCGGGCCGCTCACCCTCCAGCGCGACCAGCGCCTGCAGCGCGGCGGCCGGTTCACCGGTCTCCAGCCATGCCCGGATCTGCCGCAGCCGCGTCTCGATCGACGGAGCGGGGGCCGCTGCCAGGGCGCCGAGCAACTCCGCGGGGGCGGAGGTCATCAGGCCCGCCAGGAAACCGGCGTTCGGGTCGGTCGGGTCGACGCGCGGGACGGGCAGGGCGAAGGCGGCGGCGGGGGTGTCGACGGGCTTGACGAGACTCCGCGGGGTCTCGGGACGCTGCTGCGGCAGGGCGGCGGGAGCGCCCGCGCCGGCCCGGGCCCGCACCACCCGCGCCCCCAGCCGGGACACCTCGCCGTCCAGCCTGGGGAACAACTCCGTGTCCGTGACCCGCAGTTCCGGCCCGAACAGCGTGGACAGGGCGGGGCGGGCCCGGCCCGTCTGCAGGGAGACGACCTCCCGCAGGACGCCCGTCAGCTGCTCGGTCATCTCCTGCGCGGAGGCGAACCGGCGCGCCGGGTCGGGATCCGTGGCCCGGACCAGGAGCCGGTAGAACGACTCGTACTGCCGGAACACCTCGATGTGGTCGGGGTCGGGCAGGGAGTCCACGTAGACGTTCGTGTAGCCCTGGAAGTCGAAGGTCATGACGGCGAGGGTGCGGGCGACGGTGAAGAGGTCGCTCGCCACCGACGGGCCCGCCTCGGCCACCTCCGGGGCCTGGTAGCCGACCGTGCCGTAGATGGCCGACTCCTCGTCGTCCATCCTGCGCACCGCGCCCATGTCGATCAGCTTGAGCTGGTCCTCGGTCTGGATCGCGTTGTCGACCTTGAAGTCGCAGTACAGCAGGTTCCGGCTGTGCAGGTGCCCGAGCGCCTCCAGCGCCTCGATGCCGTAGGCGCAGGCCTGCTCCACCGGCAGCGGGTCGCGTCTGCCCTGCGGGGTGCGGCGGGCGTTGGCGATCTCCTTGAGGGACTTGCCGCCGACGTACTCCATGACGATGTAGCCGTCGAGCGAACCCGTGCGCTGGTCCAGGTGTTCCACGAAGTTGTAGATCCGCACGATGTTGGCGTGCTCGATCTCCGCGAGGAAGCGCCGCTCGGAGATGGCCGCCGCCATCGCGTCCTGGTCGCCCGTGTCCAGCAGGCCCTTGAGGACCACCCAGCGGTCCGAGACCGCCCGGTCGACGGCGAGGTAGATCCAGCCGAGACCGCCGTGCGCCAGGCAGCCGACCACCTCGTACTGGCCGTGCACCACGTCCCCGGCCCTCAGCTTCGGCACGAAGGAGTACGGATGGCCGCACTTGGTGCAGAAGCCCTCCGTACGGCCCGGCCGGTCGCCGCGTGCCCGGCCCACCTGGGCGCCGCAGTCGGAGCGCGAGCAGAACCGCTTCCGCTCGGGCACCTCGGGGTTGTCCAGGACCATCTCGCGCGGGTCGGGCCGCGGGATCGGCGGCACCTGCACCAGACCGGCGCCCAGCCGGCCCCGGGATCCGGACCCGGCGGTCGAGCCGGAGCTGCGCACCGACACCGAGCGGCCCGTCGACTTGCCCGACAGGGACCGCGACAGGCGTCCCGACACCGAGCGGCGGGACTTCGACGACTGGGAGGACGTCCGTGAACTGCGGCTGCTGGAGCGGGAACTGCCGCTTCCGGCGGAGCCGCGGGAGCCGCCCCTGCCCCCGGCGGTGATGCCGGTGGGCGGCGAACCGACCTCGCCGTTCGCGGCGACGACCGGGGCCAGGCCGCAGGTGTCGCAGTACAGCTCGCCGCCGCCCACGTCCGCGTACGTGCCCTCGCACGTCGGGCGCTGGCAGGCGCGCGGAGGCCCGCCCGCCGGCTCGTGCGGTGCCTGACTCATGGACTCCCCCTCGTCGCTCACGCGCCCGGCCCCCTCCGGTCGTCCTCGGGCACACCCTGCCCCGGCACCCGCGGGCCGCCGAACAGCTCCGCCGCCGCGTGCTGGTAACGCAGCACCGCCTGCTCGGCGGCGCGCAGGTCGCAGGGCGCGCTCCACAGCATGCGGCGTGCCTTCTCGTACCGCTCCACCAGCAGTGCGTCCTCGGCGAAGCCGTGCCGGGCGACCTTCGCCTTGTACGCGTCGAGCCGGCCGCGCAGCTCGGCGCGGACCGCCAGCGGGGCGGTGACCGCTGTCAACGACTCACGGGCGCGCAGCAGTTCGTCCTCCGCCTTCTGCTCCAGCGAATCCAGCAGCGGGGACAGCCGGTGCCACTGCCCCTGCCTGCGGTACTCGGCCGCCGCCGCCAGCTGCTCCTGGAGCACGGTCGGCGGCCCGCCGACGACCGGCACCTCCGTCGCCGCGATCTTCGCGAGGACCTCGCCGCGTGCCGTGCGCGCCTCGGCGAGCGTGCGGTCCGCGCGGCTGAGGATGTCCCGCAGCTTCACGATCCGCTTCTCGGCGTCCTGCCGCACGGTCAGTACGGCGTCGATCTCCCGGCGTACCTCCTCCAGGGCGCGCGCCTCGCGGTCGTACACCGTGGTGTCCGGCCGGCCGCCGCCCGGCGCCGAACTGCCCTCCGCCGCCTGCCAGAACGCCAGCGGGTCCGAGACCACCTGTTCGCGCAGCTTCGTCAGTATCCGCGTGATGCGCTCCAGGTCGTCGCCCGCCGGGTGCTCGCCGGGGCGCACGCCCACCGAGTGCGCGAGCCGCCGGGTGCGCTGGAGTTCCGCCGCGAGCAGGTCGATCCGGGCCGGCAGGGCCGACCAGACCGCGTCCGCGGCGACCACCATGTCCAGGCTCGTCGCGTACAGCTCGTTCATCCGGTCCACGAGCGAGTCGAGCGAGAAGCGCTCGCTGAGCTTCGTCGGACTGCCGTGCAGAGTAGGGGCGTTGGCCGTGGCCGAGGCGCTGCCCGCGACGGTCACCGAGTCGCCGTTCAGCAGCTCCGTCAGCTCCACCAGGTCCTCGCGGCTGGACCAGCGGCGGCGTGAGCGGATGTCGCGGGCGGAGCGCAACGCGTCGGTGTACGCGTCGAAGTACGTCCACAGCAGCGTGATCGACGCCTCCGTGGACGTCCAGCGCTCCCGTGTGACGCCGGTGAGCTCGGCGCCCTCCAGGAGTCTGCGGCCCGCGTGGTCCTGCAGGGCGAGGAGCGAGGTCTCGATCGCCTCGTGCTCCGCGCCGAGCCGCGCCAGCGCACGGTCCACCTCGTCCCGGTCCATCACCGGCCCGGTGGATCCCGTGACGCCCATCGATCACCTCTCGCTGCGGTCGTGTCTCGCGTGTCGTCTGTCGTCTTCTGGTGCGGGTGTTCGCGGGTTCAGCAGGGTGTCAGGTGGTGCGGAGGTACTGCGGTGCCGGTGGTTCCGACTTCTTCGCATCCTTGCCCAGTGTTGCCGACAGCCATTTCTCGTACGACGCCTGCCAGCCGTTCTCGCTGTCCTTGCGGTAGTCCACCAGGATCTGGTTGACCCGGCGTACCAGATCGTCCGCGTCCTTCTTCATCGCCACGCCGTAGTACTCGGCAGTGAAGGCGTCGCCCTTGAGCTGGACCGTCGGGTCCTGTGCCGCCTGGCTCGCCGCGAGGGCGCCGTCGGTGACCACGGCGTCGACCTCGCCGAGCTGGAGCCTCACCAGGCAGTCGAGTTGGTTCGGGACGGTGGTGGAGATGTCCGTGCCGGCGGGGAGCTTGCCGTCCTTCTGGTCCGCCTCCAGCGCGGCGAACGCCGTGGAGCCGGCCGCCGTGCAGATCCTGCGGTCCGCGAGCGTGTCGTCGTAGCCCTCGATGGGGGAGGACTTCGGGGCCAGGACCTGCTGGCCGGTCTTGAAGTAGGGCGCGGAGAAGGCGACCTCGCCGATGCGGTCGCAGTTGATCGTCATCGTGCGGACGACCATGTCGACGCGGCCGTCCTGGATCGCCGGGATGCGCTGGTCGGTGGGGATCGCCTTGAACTGGACGGCGTCCGGGTCGCCGAGGATGTCCTCGGCGATGCGGTGGACCAGGTCGATGTCGAAGCCCTCGAGCTCCGCGGTCTTGCCGCTGTTGGGGTTGCGGTAGCCCCAGCGGTAGCTGTTCTGGTCGACGCCGACGACCAGCTTGCGCTTCTCGCCCGTACGGCTCTTGATCGCGCGGATGGTGTCGCCGTCGGCCGAGGAGGGCGCCAGCGTCTGCTTCTCGGGGGCCTCGCAGTCCTCCGCCTCGGTCCCGGCGGCGTAGGTGGTCGCGGTGGTGTTCCGGGCGGTCGTGGTGAGCGGCGGCAGGCAGAGGGCCACCAGCGCCACCAGGGCGCAGACGACAGCCATCGCGGTCACCCCGCCCCAGCCCCTGAGCGCGTCTCGCACGGTCGTTCCTCCCTTCGCCCCTGCCCCGTTCATCGGTACTCCGACAGCCTGCGGCCGATGCCCACGACCGCGCCCGCGGCGCCCAGCACCGCGAGTACGGCCACGCCCGCCGGCATGCCGGTCAGCGCGTCGCGGCCGTCACCCGCCGCGCGCTTGAACTCCGTCTCCTCGTGCGCGAGTGCCGTGCGCAGGTTCTCGTCGACGCTGTCGAAGCACTCGCCGGTCGCGCCCTCGGTGCCGATGACCCGGTCCAGCGCCTGCTGGTAGTTGCCGTTCTCGTCCTGCTCGCGGGCCGCGGTGTGGCGCTTCTTCCACTCCGTCATATTGCCCACGGCGGCGGTGACGGGGCGTTCGCCGGAGGTGTCGTCGGCGAGTTTCTCCGCCGCCGCCAGCTTCACGGCGAGAGCCTTGATGTCCCTGCCGAAGTCGTAGTCGTAGGCGTCGTAGGTCTTTTCGCCGACCTTCTTCGTCTCCGCGCCGCGCGCCACCAGGGTGAGGTTCTCGTTGCCCCTGGCCTTGAGGGAGGCGATGCGCGCGTCGTGCAGGACGTTCAGGGAGCGGACGCCGTGGTCGTAGGAGTCGTTCAGGCCCGCGCGAGCGAGGGTGTGGCCGACGACCAGCCAGAGGAGGACGACCGTGGCCGTGGCGGTGGCGGCCACCAGGCCGTGGTTCAGGACCCTGTTCGTCCGCCGGTAGTTGCGGTGCTGGGCCCAGGCCAGGGCCGCCAGGGCGGCGACGCCGAGGGCGATGGCCGCCCAGGGATAGGGCGTGGCGTCCGCGTAGTCCGCGCTGAGGCGCTGGTTCTCCTTCGTGTAGAGGTCCTCCGCCGCCGGGAGCATCTGGTGCTGCATCTTCTCGTTGGCGTAGCGGAGGTAGGCGCCGCCGACCGGGAAGCCCTGGCGGTTGTACGTGCGGGCGCGCTCCACCAGGCCCTTGTACTCCGGCAGGAGCTTGTTGAGCTTGGCGATCGTCGCCGTGGACGGCGAGTCCGGTTCGGCGTTGGCGGCGGCGTTGACGAGTTTCTCGGCGGCCGTGCGGATGTCCCGCTCGTAGCGGTCACGGGTGGCGGCCGACTCCTGGCCGCCGGCCAGGAAGCCGCTGGAGGCGGCCGTGTTGGCGTCCGCGAGGGAGCGGTAGATGTCGGCCGCGTCCGAGCTGAGGGGCTGGCTGCGGGTGAGGACGTCGTCGGCGGCGGCCGCCCGGTCGGTCATCTGCCAGGCGGTGACGGCGCCGAAGGCGACGACGAGGAGGGCCAGCAGGGCGCCGATGATGCGCAGCCGGCCGGGTTCGGTGGTGGCCGCGGAGCGCAGCTGGTCGAGGCCCTCGGCGAAGGCGGTGCGGCGGGGGGTCGTGGCACGGGGCGCGGCG
>NZ_JAIGQA010000250.1:0-9469 GCF_019733245.1 Streptomyces sp. WAC04114 | reverse complement strand
GCGGCCGCCGACGGCGCGTGCCAGGGCCAGCAGACCACCGGCATCACCGACAAGACCATCAAGCTGGGCGGCATCTACCCGCTGTCGGGGCCGGCCTCCGCGTACGGCACGATCAGCAAGGGCGTGAGCGCCTACTTCAAGCACGTCAACGACAAGGGCGGCATCGACGGCCGCACGGTCGAGTTCATCGTCCGCGACGACGGCTACCAGCCTCCCAAGGCGGTCGAGGAGGCCCGCAGACTGGTCGAGCAGGAGAAGGTCTTCGCCGTCTTCCAGACCCTGGGCACGCCCTCCACGGCCGCCGTGTGGGACTACCTGGACAAGCGGAAGGTGCCGCAGCCCTTCGTCGCCACCGGCGCCTCCGTCTGGGGCACGGACGACAACCACCCGTGGACCACCGGCTGGCAGCCCAACTACATCTCCGAGGCACGCGTGTACGCCAAATACCTCAAGGAGGAGAAGCCGAAGGCCAAGGTCGCCGTCCTCTACCAGAACGACGACTTCGGCAAGGATCTGCTCGGCGGGTTCGAGGCGGCCGTCGCCGGCAGCGGCATCAAGGTGGTCGCCGAGGAGAGCTACGAGGTCACCGACCCCTCGGTCTCGGCGCAGATGACGAGCCTCGCCCGGTCCAAGGCGGATGTGCTGCTCAACATCACCACCCCGAAGTTCGGCAGCCAGGCCCTCGCCGCCGATGCCAAGAACACCAAGTGGAACCCACTGCACATCGTGAACAACGTGTCCTCGTCCGCCACCGTGCTGAAGCCCGTCGGGTTCAAGAACGTCCAGGGCGTGGTCTCGGCGACCTACTTCAAGGACCCCGCCGACCCGCAGTGGGCGGACGACGCGGAGATGAAGACGTACCGGGAAGCGCTGCGCAAGCACGTGCCCGGCTCCGACCCGGCCAACCAGTTCAACGCCTACGGCTGGGCCGCCGCCTCCAGCCTGCACAAGGCCCTGGACGCGATGAAGTGCCCGACCAGGGAGGGGCTGCGGGACGCGGTGCGCAACCTCAAGGACGTCAAAGTGGACATGCTGCTCCCCGGTGTCACCCTCTCCACCGGGGCCGATGACGCCTTCCCGATCGAGACGATGCAGCTGATGCGGTTCAAGGGCGAGCGGTGGCAGCTGTTCGGCAAGCCGGTGGACACCCGCAAGGAGTTCGGCCCGCCGGCGAAGTGAGCCTGCGGGGCCGGTCCCCAGGGGTCGGTGCCCCAGACCCCTGGGGACCGGCCCCGCTCAGTCCGTCGTAACCCTCCTGCCCGCCGTGTCGGGCCGCGGCCTCTGCCGGGTTTCAATAGGCTTACCGGGTCAGCAGACATCGGCGACCGAGTACGCGGTGGTGTCCAGCGGTGGAGAAGCCGATGACGGAGCTCAGCGAAAGCCACGACGATCCGTTCGCCCCGCACCTCGCTGCCTTGGTGGTGCTCGACGACCGGGGAGTAGTGGTCGGATGGAACCGGCGGGCTCAGGAGCTGCTCGGCCATTCGGACACAGCCGTGATCGGTCGTCCGGCGTTCGAGGTGCTGGTCGATCCTCCTGATCTGCCGGCTGTCACCGAGGCCGCGGCGAAGTGCAGGAGAGCCGGTGGCTGGTTCGGCGTACTCACACTGCGCCACCGCGACGGGCAGCTCGTGGAGCTGGGGCTCAGGGCCCATGAGCTGTCATGCGGTGACCGGGGACGAGAGTGGTTTCTCGCGGGGGCACCCGCGGCTGACGTACTCGAATGGCAGAGGGACCGGGCGGTCCTCGACGGGTTGTACCGCCAGTGCCCGATCGGCCTGGTCGTCCACGGCCCCGACCAGAGGATCCTCCGGGTCAACCGGGCCATCGAACGGTTCAGCGGCGTCCCGGCAGCGGACTTCCGGGGGCTGTCCACCGGCCGGATGCTCCTCGCCGACGACGCGCGCAAGGCTGTGGACCGGGTGCGCCAGGTGATGCAGACCGGAAAACCCCTGGTCTACTCCGAGCAGTTCGTCCGCCTGGAGCAGGATCCGGCACGAGAGCGGGTCGCGTTGGTCTCGTCCTTCCGGATGGAGGATCCCTCCGGCCGTGTCCTCGGTGTGGCCGAGATGATCGAGGACATCACCGAACGCCACCGGGCCCAGCGCCGGCTCGCGCTCCTCGACCAGGTGGGCAGCCGTATCGGAACCACGCTCGACGTGGCCGAGACCGCCCGGGAACTGGCCGAAGTGATGGTGCCCCACCTCGCCGACCATGCGTCGGTGGACCTGCTTCAGGCGGTGACGCGCGGTGAGGAACCGACGCGTGCCGTGGCAGGGCCTGTGGTCCGGCTGGGGACCTGCAGCGTTGGTGCCCAGCAACCCGGCCCGCCCCACCCCGAGGGCCATCCCGTGGAGTTCGGGCCCGACACACCACAGGCCGGATGTCTGGCCGAGGGACGGCCCGTGCTGGAGCCGGTTCTGCCGCCCGACTGGGTGTCGGCGGCGGGCCGTCAGGGGGTCCAGGCTCCGGACCCGGGCGCCCACTCCCTGATTGTGGTACCTCTCGCCGCGCGCGGCCTGGTGCTCGGGGTGATGACCCTGTGGCGCTCGCGCCGCCCCGATGCCTTCGAGACCGACGATCTCACCCTCGCTCAGGAACTCGCCTCGCGCGCCGCCGTCGCCATCGACAACGCCCGGCGCTTCACCCAGCAGCAGCAGACCGCGTTCACCTTGCAGAGCAGCCTTCTGCCCCGGACGGTTCCGGACCAGTCGGCCGTCGAGGTGGCCCTGCGGTACCTGCCGGCCAGCGCAGGCCCGGGCCTGGGCGGCGACTGGTTCGACGTCATTCCCCTGTCCGGGGCCCGGGTCGCCCTCGTCGTCGGCGACGTGGTGGGACGAGGCATTCATGCTGCCGCCACCATGGGCCGGCTACGCACCGCCGTCCATACGCTGGCCAGCCTTGACCTGGAGCCGGACGAGGTCCTCTCCCGCCTCGACGACCTGGTCGATCTGCTGGCGGCCGAACACGAAGCAGTCGGCGAGCGGCCCGTGGGTGAGCAGGTCGTCGGCGCCACGTGCCTGTACGCCGTCTACGACCCGGTCTCCGGACGCTGCTCGGTGGCCCGTGCCGGTCATCCGCCGCCGGTGGTGACCGCTCCGGATGGACAGGTGGCGCTGCTCGACCTGCCGGCCGGCCCACCGCTGGGCCTGGGCGGTCTGCCGTTCGAGACCCGGGACATCGAACTGGCCGAGGGAAGCCTGCTGTCTCTGTACACCAACGGGATCATCGGCGAGCGCCACATCGATGCCGACGCCGCCCTGGCGAAGCTGTGCGCAGCGCTCGCCCGCCCCGCGGGCGCGCTGGAACGCACCTGCCAAGCGGTGATCGACGCGCTGGTGCCCTCGCGCCCCAGCGACGACGTCGTACTGCTGATCGCCCGCACCCGCATGCTGCCACGGGCCGACGTCGCTTCCTGGCATCTGCCGCCAGAGCCTGCCAGCGCCGGCCGGGCCAGGGCGTTGACCTCGGCCAAGCTGACCGAGTGGGGTCTGGAACACTTGGCGTTCACCACGGAGTTGATCGCCAGCGAACTGGTCACCAACGTCTATCGCTACGCCGGCGGCCCCGCGACCCTGCGGCTGATCCGTGAGCAGTGTCTGGTGTGCGAGGTCAGCGACACCAGCCACACCTCACCACACCTGCGCCACGCCCGTACGACCGACGAGGGCGGGCGCGGCCTGTTCCTGGTGGCTCAGATGACCGAACGCTGGGGTACCCGCTACACCCGCGACGGCAAGACCGTGTGGACCGAACAACCGCTGACCGGCACGCCCGTCTGACCGTCTCGGGCCGCGGCGCGGGAGGCCGCCTGAAGTCGGCCCGCCCGCGCCGCGGTGGTCATTCGGCTGCGGCGAGAAGCCGTGCCTCGCTCTCCTCGTACCGGCGCCGCTGCTCACGGCTGTCGGCGGCACGGCGACGGTGGTCCAGACGGCTGCCCAGCCAGCCCGCGAGGTAGCCGAACGGGATGGAGACCAGCCCGGCGGACTGCATGGGGAACAGGGCGAAGTCGGCATGCGGGAAGACGGCGGACGGCGTACCCGAAACGGCCTTGGAGAAGACCATGAGCAGCAACGCGCAGGCCGCGCCGCCGTAGAGGGCGGCGAGCAGGCCGGTGCGCGTGAACCCGCGCCAGAACAGGGAGTAGGTGAGCGCGGGGGCCACCGCCGATGCCCCGATGCAGATGGCCACAGTGGTCAGCACGCCGACGTCCCAGTTCTGCACCATGGTGGCGAGCCCGATGGCGACGATCCCCACGGCCACGCTCGTCCACGCCGCCACCGTCATCTCGGTACGGGGCTCGGCCTGTCCCCGCCGCACCGCGTGGGCGAACAGGTCGTGGGCGAGTGACGAAGCCGCGGCCAGGGTCATCCCCGCGACCGACGACAGCAGGGTGATGAACACCATGCCCGCCACGGCCGAGTACAGGATCGCCGCGCCCGCGGAGCCGGGGGCCCCGCCGAGCACCTGGGACAGCATGAGCACCGACGTCCTGCCGTGCGGGTCCGCCGCGGTGATGTGCTGCGATCCCACCAGGGCCGCCGCGCCCGTACCCATGATGATCACGAGCAGGCAGAACGTGGTGACCGTGCCGACCGCCCATGACATGGAGCGACGCACGGCCGGTACGTCCTGCGCGGAGTACAGGCGCATCGTGATGTGCGGCAGGCAGGCCACGCCGAGGATGATGGTGATCTGGAGACTGACGAAGTCCAGCCGGCCACTGGTGGACGTGCCGAGCTGCAGGCCCTGCTGAAGGTAGGCGGGGCCCGCGCCGCTGCCGTGCTGGGCTGCCCTGAGGATGTCGCCGGGGCTCCAGTCGAAGCGGTTGAGGACGAGAGCGGCGACGACGATGCTGGTGCCGAGCAGGAGCACGATCTTGATCATCTGAATGAGCGCGGTGCCCCGCATACCGCCGATCGCCGCGTAGATGATCATCAGAGTGCCGACGATGACGATGCACGCCGTCCTGGCACCCGCAGCGTACGGAATGTCCAGGATGAAGCTGAGCAGCGACCCGGCTCCGGAGAGCTGGACGACCAGGAAGGGCAGGGTCGCCGAGAGTGTCACCACGCAGGCGGCGATCCGCACGGCCCGTCCGGACATGTTGCGGGCCAGGACGTCGCCCATGGTGAACCTGCCGGCGTTGCGCAGGGGTTCGGCCAGCAGGAACATCAGCAGCACCAGGGACAGGGCGGTGCTGACCGCAAGGACGTAGCCGTCGTATCCGGCGAGCGCGATGATGCCGGTGGTGCTCAGCACCGTGGCGGCGGAGATGTAGTCGCCCGCGATCGCCAGGCCGTTCTTGAGCGGGGTGAGCGACAGGTAGCCGGTGTAGAAGTTCGCCAGGTCGTCGCGGTCCGGTCCCGCCATGACGCACATCAGCAGCGTCACGGTGACCAGCGTGGTGAACAGAACCAGGATGATGGCCTGCGTCCCGGAGCTGAAGTCGTTCATCTCGCCATCTCCGCGTTCCGGCCGGTCGGGACCGCCCGCTCCCGGACTGCGCGGGCCAACGGATCCACGGAGCGTTGTGCGCTGCGCCCGTACCAGAAGACCGCCGCGAAGGTGACGACGAGTTGGAGGATGCCCAGGGCCATGCCCAGGCTCAGCTCTCCGGTGACCTTGGATCCCATCAGACCGGGCGCGTAGCAGGACAGCACGACATACACCACGAAGGAGCCGAGCGCGGTGAGCGTGGAGATCCGGCGGAGCAGGCGGTAGGCCGAGCGGAGGGCGGTGAGGTCGGCGTCGTCTCGATGGCTCTGGTGCGCGTAGGGGGCGTCCCAGGGGGCTTGCCGACCGTACGAGTCGTATCGCGCGGCGTCGTGCCCGTACGACTCCGGCCACGGATTCTGTCCGTACGTCTCGTGTCGAGGGGGGATGCCGTAGGACTGTGCTGAGGGCGGGTACCGGTTCTCGTCGGCGTATGTCATCGCCTGGCCTTCCACTGCGGCTCGGATCCGTGCGGTACACGGGAAAGAGTGCTTCAGGCGGCGCACCATACCGACTGGTTGGAATGCCTGTAAGTCCGCCGGAGATCACATTTCGGCGTTGATGTGATCCCCTGGGCGCGGAAGCATGGGATACATCACACCCAGTTATGTTGTGCACAATTTAATTGCTGGCTAGCGTCTGAGATCAGGAGCACCGACACCTGGAGGCAGCACCATGGATCCCGTCCGCTACGAGAATTACCGTCCCGTCGAACGTCCGACCTACCAGGAAGAGTTGGACGCCGTGGTCGCACAGGTGGCGCAGCGCACCGGCGCCTCGGTCGAGCGTGAGGCCGTCGGCCGCGCCGTCCGCACCGCCCACGGAAAGACCTACGGCCTGCTGAAGGCCACCGTCACGGTCGGTGACAACCACGGCTTCCACGCGCAGGGCATCTTCGCCCGGCCCACCGAGTACGACGCCGTCGTCCGCTACTCCAACGGTCTGGGCCACCAGCGTCCCGACCATCAGCTGGGCGCGGCGTGCGGGATGGGCATCAAGCTGTTCGGGGTCCCCGGACCCTCATTGCTGGCCGACGAACCCGACACCGGAACCTTCGACCTCAACCTGATCAACAACGACGTCTTCTTCGCGAACACGGCCTACGACTACATGGTCATCGAGGATCTGTTCGCGGAGCTGCCCGAGGCCCTGGTGAATTCCGCCCGCCGCAAGACCTGGATGGCGGAGTTCCTGACCCGCCGGGGCACGCTCACCGACCCGGACGGCTGGCTGTGGGACGAACTGTTCGCCATGCTCTCGTTCACCACCGTCCCGCGCAGAAACCTGCTGTCGTACACCTACAACAGCATGGGCGCCTTCCGGTACGGCGATCACATCGCCAAGATCCGCACCGTGCCGACGGCCGAGTCCCTGGCCGCTCTCACGCACCAGATCGTGGACGTGCGCGCGGACAACGAGGCGTTTCGCCGCACCCTGGTCGCCGAGGCCGCGGAGCGCGACCACTCCTTCGAGCTCCAGGTGCAGCTCAACACCGATCTGGCTCGCATGCCGGTGGACAACACCTCCGTGAAGTGGCCCGAAGAGTTGTCCCCCTGGGTGACCGTCGCCCGTGTGGACCTCCCGCGTCAGGACATCGGCGGGGACGACAACGTGACGGCCGCCGACGCCACGTCGATCACACCGTGGCGCTCACGTGAGGAGCACCGGCCCATCGGCGAGATCCAGCGGGTGCGGCAGGAGGTCTACCGGCGCTCGTCCATCGAGCGGCACCGCATCAATGGACAGCAGCGGCGCGAACCGGTCAGCAGCGCGCACGTGCTCGGCTGAGCCGGCCGAGCCGCGTTCCGTCACCCGCGCCGACCGGTGGCCGGCGGCACGCGTTTCCGGGACTGCCGGTTGCCCCGCTGTACGGGAGAGTCCGTCGGCCGACCCGTGCGGGTGGGATCAGCGGGCCTTGGAACGCATCTCCCGGGGGCTCACCCCGAAGCGTCGTCGGAAGGCCGTGCTCATGGCGCTCGCCGAGGAGAAGCCCGAGGCGTACGCCAGGTCCGTGATCGTCATGTGCTCGCAGTCGGCGCGCAGGAGACGCTCGCGGACCAGACGCAGGCGCTCCTCGCGGATCAGGTCGCGGGGGGTGGTGCCCACGTGCTGGAGCGCGAGCTGGATCTGCCGGAGGGACCAGCCGAGGGCGCGGGCCATGGAGGCGCCGGACAGGTCGGGGTCGGCCGCGTGATCGCGCACGTGGCGGCGGACCACCGCCTCCACCGCGGTCAGATGGCCCGGGACGTCGGGGCGGTCGTCGCCGCAGGCGAGCATGCACAGCAGCTCGACCACGCGATCGCAGACGGCGTCGAACTGTGAGGTGGTGAGGTGGCCGCGTTCGGCGTTCAGGCCGCGCACCATGGAGTGCACCACGCGACCCAGCCCCTTGCTCAGATCGAGCCCGGTGGCCAGCGACGCCTTCCGGTTCAGCGGGCCGTCGATCTCCTGAGCCGGGATCGACATGATGACACCGCGCAGGGACGCACCGTGCAGGAGCTCGAACGGCGCACCGAGTGTGAGCAGGCTGCCCGTGCCCGGCGTCAGCCGCACCTCCTGGTCGTCCTGCCGCAGTAACAGCTCGCCGGCCAGCGGGAAGAGGAGCCGGTAGTCGGGGTCGGGCATCTGGCGGATCAGACCCGGTGTGCGGACGTACTCGATCTGGTCGCTGTGCCAGGTGACCACCTGGTAGCTGTCGCTGCGCTGCCGGATCATCTCGCCGCGGAAGACTTCGGCGCGCGCGTATCTGTAGTCCAGCCTGGTCTGGTACGCCCCGACGCGCTCACTCCACAGATCGGTCTGCTCGCGTACCTCGACCTCGGCGGTCCTCGTCGTCTCCACGACGTAACTTCCCGTGGGCAACGCTTCCCCTTTGCTGCGACGTCTCTAACGGCTCGAGAGCAGCCCGGAACTTCCCTGTGTTCAAAGGCTGTTACTCCTCGTCAGGTTAGGGACCAGCAATCGGTTTCCGGAACTCGTCCCAGCATTGTCGGCCTGGTCCAAAACCGAACCGGTCGCGATCCGCACGCCCCACGAATGTGCCTGCGTCCCACGGCAACTTCCTTGCGCGCACGGACAAGTGCCGATGCGGACGCGCCGCTACCGTCGTGCGCTCGTCGACCGCCACTTGCTGTGAGGACTTGATGACGGAACAGATACCGGAGGCGGTGGTCTGGTGCCTGGCCGTGGGCCTGTTCGCCGTGACCGTGCTGCTGGTGCGGGAACGCGGCATCAGCGCACGGCAGCGCAGACGGAACGCCGAACTGGGGGACGGCCTTCGGGCACGGGACGCGGAATTGCGGCACCTCGTCTCCGCCCGGCTGCCGGCCCTGGAGACCGCGACGCACCAGCAGGTCCCGGCCGTCGGTCTGCTCGACACCCGGCTCACCGACACGGAGTTCGCGAAGTGCCTCGACGCTGTTGTGGAGCGATTCGCCGGCGCCGTCGAGCACGCCCGGTCGCGCGCCGACCAGTCGGCGAAGGCCGCCTTGAAGGCGTCGATGCGCTCCATCCAGGCCTTGGCCAACGAACAGCAGGTGTCCATCGCCGAGATGCAGGACCGGCACGACAACCCCGGCGTGCTGAGCGACCTGCTCGAAATCGACCACGCCAACGCCCAGTTCGGCCGCCGTGCCCAGGCCATCGCCGTGCTGTGCGGCTCGTGGCCCGGCCGCCAGCGCGCCACCTCCGCGCTCGTCGAGGTGGTACGCGGCGCCACCTCACGCATCCGCGACTACCGGCGCATCCGCATCAACGGCGAGGTCGACATCGCCGTGCGGAGCCGGGCGGTCGAACCGGTCGTGCTCGCGGTCGCCGAACTGCTCGACAACGCGGCACGTCACTCGCAGCCGGGCACGACCGTCGAGGTCACCGTCCAGCCGGTGCACAACGGCGCCTGTGTGGTGATCGACGACGCCGGGGTCGGCATGGACGGCCAGGCGGCCGCGCACGCCGCCGAACTGCTCGCCGGCAC
>NZ_JAIGQA010000024.1:0-61618 GCF_019733245.1 Streptomyces sp. WAC04114 | reverse complement strand
TCTCCGAGGTCATCCCGGTCTTCTCCCGTAAGCCGATGTTCGGTTACACGGGTCTGATCGGCGCGACCATCGCGATCGCGGGTCTGTCCGTGACGGTGTGGGCGCACCACATGTACGTCACCGGCGGTGTGCTGCTGCCGTTCTTCTCCTTCATGACGTTCCTCATCGCCGTACCGACCGGTGTGAAGTTCTTCAACTGGATCGGAACGATGTGGAAGGGCTCGTTGTCCTTCGAGACCCCGATGCTCTGGGCGACCGGCTTCCTGATCACCTTCACCTTCGGTGGTCTGACCGGTGTCATCCTGGCCTCGCCGCCGATGGACTTCCACGTCTCCGACTCGTACTTCGTGGTGGCGCACTTCCACTACGTCGTCTTCGGCACCGTGGTGTTCGCGATGTTCTCCGGCTTCCACTTCTGGTGGCCGAAGTGGACCGGCAAGATGCTGGACGAGCGCCTCGGCAAGATCACCTTCTGGACGCTGTTCATCGGCTTCCACGGCACGTTCCTGGTCCAGCACTGGCTGGGTGCCGAGGGCATGCCGCGTCGTTACGCCGACTACCTGGCGGCCGACGGCTTCACCGCGCTGAACACGATCTCGACGATCAGCTCGTTCCTGCTCGGCATGTCGATCCTGCCGTTCTTCTACAACGTGTGGAAGACGGCCAAGTACGGCAAGCCGGTCGGCGTCGACGACCCGTGGGGCTACGGCCGCTCCCTGGAGTGGGCGACCTCCTGCCCGCCGCCGCGGCACAACTTCATCACCATGCCGCGGATCCGCAGTGAATCCCCGGCGTTCGATCTGCACCACCCCGAGATCGCGGCTCTCGACCAGCTCGAGAACGTCGGTCACGGCGAGAAGGCCATCGCTGGTGGCAAGGAGGCCGGCAAGTGAAGATCCAGGGCAAGATGTTCATGTGGCTGAGCGTCTTCGTCCTCGCCATGGCTGTGGTCTATGGCGTGTGGTCGAAGGAGCCGGCCGGTACCACGGCCCTCTTCCTGGCCTTCGGCCTGTGCATCATGATCGGCTTCTATCTGGGCTTCACGGCCAAGCGGGTGGACGCCGGTGCGCAGGACGACAAGGACGCGGACGTCGCGGACGACGCCGGCGAGGTCGGGTTCTTCAGCCCGCACAGCTGGCAGCCGCTGTCCCTGGGCATCGGAGGCGCCCTCGCCTTCCTGTCCGTCGCCATCGGCTGGTGGCTGATGTACTTCTCGCTGCCGATCATCCTGATCGGCATCTGGGGCTGGGTCTTCGAGTACTACCGCGGTGAGAACCGCACCCAGTAACACGCGCCGAGCGTTCAGGGGCCCGGACACTCCGAGAGGAGCGTCCGGGCCTCCGCCTTTTGCCCCAACCCATGTCACCCGTACGAGTCGCTCGGCGTGCCGCTGTTGACGCGGCTTCCTAGCGTGAGCTCATGAGCCACACAGCGATATCCCGCCCCCGCACCGCCGTCAGCTGCACGCTGCTGGTGACAGCCCTCTGCGTGGGCGTCACCGCCTGCGGCTCGGACGGCAACCCGCTCGCCGCCCGCCCCTACGACGCGGCGGACCAGATCTCCTTCAACGCCCCCGACGGCGGCCACAAGAAGGCCGACCCGGACAAGCCCCTGGAAGTCGTCGAGGACTCCGACGGGCGCATCACGGACGTCACGGCCCACGACGCCTCAGGACGCTACGTGGCGGGCGAACTCGCCGCCGACGGCAGCCGCTGGCACAGCACCACCCCGCTCGCCGCCAACGCCAGCTACACGGTCCGTGTGAGCACCGAGGACGAGGACGGGGCGCCCGGCCGCAAGGTCGTCACCTTCGACACCGGCAAGCCCACCACCCAGAAGCGCCTGGACGTCGCCTTCGGCCCCAAGGCGGGCACCTACGGCGTGGGTCAGCCCGTCACGGCCGAACTGAGCCAGCCCGTCAAGGACCCGGCCCAGCGGGCCGTCGTGGAGCGCGCCCTCAAGGTCTCCTCCACGCCCGCCACGGACGGCGCCTGGCACTGGGTGGACGACAAGAAGCTCCACTACCGCCCGAAGGACTACTGGCCCGCACAGGCGACCGTCCAGGTCCGCAGCAACCTGGAGGGCATCAAGATCGGCGACCGGATGTGGGGCGGCAAGGCCAAGCCGCTGACCTTCACCACCGCGGACAAGCTCATAGCCGTCACGGACGCCGCCGCCCACCAGATGACCGTCTACAAGAACGACGAGGTCATCCGGCAGATACCCGTCACCACGGGCAAGCCCGGCTACGACACCCGCAACGGCGTCAAGGTCGTCCTCGCCAAGGAGGGCACCGTCCGCATGACGAGCGCCAGCATCGGCTCCTCGGACTTCTACGACCTGATCGTCCACCACTCCGTCCGCGTCACCAACAGCGGCGAGTACGTCCACGCCGCCCCCTGGTCCGTCGGCTCCCAGGGCTTCGCCAACGTCAGCCACGGCTGCACCGGCATGAGCACCGAGAACGCGGCCTGGTTCTACGACACCGTCCGCGAGGGCGACATCGTCAAGGTCGTGAACTCCGGCGGCGACATGATGGCCCCCTTCGGCAACGGCTACGGCGACTGGAACCTCGACTGGGCGAAGTGGCGCACCGGCAGCGCGCTCGTCGGTGGTACCCCGGACGGTCCGGACGCGGCCGAGCAGGCCCGTCTGCGCCCGCAGAGCGTCTGAACGCCCTCAGGGGCACGTCCCCTCAAGGGGCGCGGGGAACTGCGCGAACAACCCCCACGCGCCCGCAGCCGCCGAAAACAAGGCGAACCGGCCCCCTAGGCGTTCAAAGCCGCCTTGTCCCGCAACAGAGAAGCCAGCGCGGCAGCGAACTCCACCGGCTCCACCGGCAGGGTCACCGCCGCCTCCGCCCGGCTCCAGGTCGCCAGCCACGCGTCCTGGGGCCGCCCGATCAGCAGCAGCACCGGCGGGCAGTCGAACACCTCGTCCTTGATCTGCCGGCAGACGCCCATGCCCCCCATCGGCACGGCCTCGCCGTCCAGCACACAGACGTCGATCCCGCCCCGGTCCAGTTCCCGCAGCACCGCGTCCGGAGTCGCACACTCCAGGAACTCCACCACGGGAACGTCCGGAGCCGGCCTCCGTCCCGTGGCGAGCCGCACCTGCTCGCGGGTGTTGGAGTCGTCGCTGTAGACCAGCACCGTGGCGGTCGGCTGCATTGTTCCTCCGTGACGTCAGCGTCGTAAGGACAGGCCCGTTGGGCCGGATGCTACTCCCTTGAACACCACGTCAACACCGGTACGACCGGTGAAGACACTCCGAACGGCACCCCCCGGAGTGAGGGCGGGATAAGCGACCGACATAATGTCGGTCGTGGCGACAGCAACGACAGTAGAAACCGGGCACGCGCACCCGTCGGTCAATCGGCCGAACCTCACCAGTGTCGGAACGATCATCTGGCTGAGTTCCGAGCTGATGTTCTTCGCGGCCCTCTTCGCGATGTACTTCACCCTGCGATCGGTGACGGGTCCCGATCACTGGAAGGAGATGGCCTCCCATCTCAACTTCCCGTTCTCGGCGACGAACACCACCATCCTGGTGCTCTCCTCGCTCACCTGCCAGCTCGGCGTCTTCGCCGCCGAGCGCGGTGACGTGAAGAAGCTCCGGATGTGGTTCATCGTCACGTTCGTGATGGGTGCGATCTTCATCGGCGGTCAGGTCTTCGAGTACACGGAGCTGGTCAAGGACGCGGGCCTGTCCCTGTCCTCCGACCCGTACGGCTCGGTGTTCTACCTGACCACCGGCTTCCACGGCCTGCACGTGACGGGCGGTCTCATCGCCTTCCTGCTGGTCCTGGGACGGACCTACGCGGCCCGGAGGTTCACCCACGAGCAGGCGACGGCCGCGATCGTCGTGTCCTACTACTGGCACTTCGTCGATGTCGTCTGGATCGGTCTCTTCGCCACGATCTACATGATCAAGTAGCAGGGCCCGCATCCGCGCGTGCTCGACGAAGCGCGCATCCCAGAAGCATCGACGCAGAAGATCCTGACACCGGGGTAATCCGTGAAAAAGCTCTCCGCACGACGACGCCACCCGTTGGCGGCGCTCGTCGTCCTACTCCTCGCGCTGGCATGCACCGGGGGGCTGTACGCCGTGTTCGCACCCGCGGACCAGGCGCAGGCCGACGAAACCGCCCAGTCCCTCACCATCGAGGAGGGCAAGAAGCTCTACTCGGTCGGCTGCGCCAGTTGCCACGGCACCGGCGGTCAGGGCACCACCGACGGCCCGAGCCTGGTGGGTGTGGGCGCCGCGGCCGTCGACTTCCAGGTGGGCACCGGCCGGATGCCGGCCGCCACCTCCCAGGGCCCCCAGGTCCCGGCGAAGAAGAACATCTACTCGCAGGCCGAGATCGACCAGCTCGCGGCGTTCATCGCGTCGCTGGGCGCCGGTCCGTCCGTCCCGACGGAGGAGCAGTACGGCCCCGAGGGTGCCGACATCGCCGAGGGCGGTGAGCTGTTCCGCACCAACTGCGCGCAGTGCCACAACTTCACCGGCAAGGGCGGCGCGCTGACGCACGGCAAGTACGCGCCGGAACTCGAGGGCGTCTCCCCGAAGCACATCTACGAGGCCATGCAGACCGGCCCGCAGAACATGCCGTCCTTCCCCGACACCACGCTGTCGGAGAAGAACAAGAAGGACATCATCGCGTACCTCGACGCGGTCAACGGCAGCAAGACCGAGAGCCCCGGCGGCCTCGAACTGGGCGGCCTCGGGCCGGTCAGCGAGGGCCTGTTCGGCTGGATCTTCGGTCTCGGCGGTCTGATCGCCGTCGCCGTGTGGGTCGCCGCCCGGACCGCAAAGGCCAAGAAGTCATGAGTAGCCAAGACATTCCAGAAGAGAACCTGCCTGCCGCGCAGTCCGCAGGCCATGACGAGCACGGGCACGGCGCGGTGAGCGTCGCGGGCGACAAGAACCCGTTCGCCGACCCGGGCCTGCCTCCCCACGAGCACCGGGTCCAGGACGTCGACGAGCGGGCCGCCAAGCGGTCCGAGCGCTCGGTCGCCTTCCTGTTCACCCTGTCGATGCTGGCGACGGTCGGCTTCATCGCCTCCTTCGTGGCGATCCCGGTCGACAAGTCGGTCTTCATCTTCCCGCTCGGTCACATCAGCGCGCTGAACTTCGCACTGGGCATGACGCTCGGCATCGCGCTGTTCTGCATCGGCGCGGGCGCCGTCCACTGGGCGCGCACCCTGATGTCCGACGTGGAGGTCGCCGACGAGCGGCACCCGATCGAGGCGTCGCCCGAGGTCCGCGAGAAGGTCTTCGCGGACTTCAAGCAGGGGGCCCAGGAGTCGGCGCTCGGCCGCCGCAAGCTGATCCGCAACACGATGCTCGGCGCGCTCACGCTGGTGCCGCTCTCCGGCGTCGTGCTGCTGCGCGACCTCGGCCCGCTGCCGGGCACCAAGCTCCGCCACACGCTGTGGTCCAAGGGCAAGCTGCTCGTCAACATGAACACGAACGAGCCGCTGCGTCCGTCCGATGTCGCGGTCGGTTCGCTGACCTTCGCCAAGCCCGAGGGCCTGGAGGAGCACGACCACGACTTCCAGAACGAGATCGCCAAGGCCGCCCTGATGATCGTCCGGATCCAGCCGGAGAACATCAAGGACAAGCGCGAGCTCGAGTGGTCGCACCAGGGCATCGTCGCGTACTCGAAGATCTGCACCCACGTCGGTTGCCCGATCTCCCTGTACGAGCAGCAGACGCACCACGTGCTCTGCCCCTGCCACCAGTCCACCTTCGACCTGTCCGACGGTGCCCGAGTGATCTTCGGTCCCGCCGGTCACGCCCTGCCGCAGCTGCGCATCGGCGTGAACGACGAGGGCTACCTCGAGGCGCTCGGCGACTTCGAAGAGCCCGTCGGTCCTGCCTTCTGGGAGCGCGGATGAGTAACAAGGACGACCGCCGCAAGGCACCCGCCGGAGAGCGGGTCGCCGACTGGGCCGACGGCCGCCTGGGGATCTACTCCCTGGCCAAGGCCAACATGCGCAAGATCTTCCCGGACCACTGGTCCTTCATGCTCGGTGAGATCTGCCTCTACAGCTTCATCATCATCATCCTCACGGGTGTGTACCTGACGCTGTTCTTCCACCCGTCGATGAACGAGGTGGAGTACCACGGCAGTTACGTCCCGCTCCAGGGGCAGCTGATGTCGGAGGCGTTCGCCTCCACGCTGGACATCAGCTTCGACGTCCGCGGCGGTCTGCTCATCCGGCAGATCCACCACTGGGCGGCGATCATCTTCCTCGCCGGCATGTTCGTGCACATGATGCGCGTCTTCTTCACCGGCGCGTTCCGCAAGCCGCGTGAGATCAACTGGATGTTCGGCTTCCTGCTGTTCGTCCTGGGCATGTTCACCGGCTTCACCGGCTACTCGCTCCCGGACGACCTGCTCTCCGGTACGGGTGTCCGCTTCACGCAGGGCGCGATCCTGTCCGTGCCGATCGTGGGCACGTACATCTCGATGTTCCTGTTCGGCGGGGAGTTCCCGGGTACCGACTTCGTCGCCCGGTTCTACTCGATCCACATCCTGCTGCTGCCGGGCATCATGCTCGGGCTCGTGGTCGGCCACCTGATCCTGGTCTTCTACCACAAGCACACCCAGTTCGCGGGTCCCGGCCGGACCAACAAGAACGTCGTCGGCATGCCGCTGCTGCCGGTCTACATGGCCAAGGCCGGAGGCTTCTTCTTCCTGGTCTTCGGTGTCATCGCGGCCCTCGCCGGCATCGCGACGATCAACCCGATCTGGGTCCTGGGTCCCTACCGGCCCGACCAGGTCTCGACCGGTGCCCAGCCCGACTGGTACATGGGCTTCGCCGAGGGTCTCATCCGCGCGATGCCCGGCTGGGAGGTCAACTTCTGGGGTCACACGCTCGTCCTGGGCGTGTTCATCCCGCTGGTGCTGTTCGGCGTGTTCCTCGGCATCATCGCCATGTACCCGTTCATCGAGTCGTGGGTCACCGGGGACAAGCGCGAGCACCACATCCTGGACCGTCCGCGCAACAACCCGACCCGTACCGGTGTCGGTGTCGCGTGGGTGACCGGCTACATCATCATGCTGATCGGCGGTGGCAACGACATCGTCGCCACGCACTTCCATCTGTCGATCAACTCGGTCACCTGGTTCGTCCGGATCGGGTTCTTCCTCGGACCGGTCCTCGCCTTCGTCGTCACCAAGCGCATCTGCCTCGGCCTGCAGCGCCGGGACAAGGAGAAGGTGCTGCACGGCCGCGAGTCGGGCATCATCAAGCGCCTGCCGCACGGTGAGTTCATCGAGGTGCACGAGCCGCTCAGCCAGGAGCAGATGTACACGCTCACGGCTCACGAGCAGTACAAGCCGGCCGAGATCGGCCCGACGGTCGACGAGAACGGTGTCGAGCGCAAGGTGAAGGGTTCCGAGAAGCTGCGCGCCAAGCTCAGCGACGCCTACTACGGCGAGGGTGCCCAGATCCCGAAGCCCACCGCCGAGGAGTACCGGGAGATCACGAGCGGCCACGGCCACCACTGATCACTGCTTCGCCACACCACAGAGGGGCCTCGTCCGATCGCCGGACGGGGCCCTTCCCCGTGCCCGGGGCTGGATAGGGTGGACCCGTTGAGACTCTCGTCCCGCAGTGCGGGACGCCTGACCCTGGAGCGGCTTATGAGCGCTGTGACCCCCGCTGGAGGCGACACCGCGGCGGGCCGCTCCTGGCCCCTGCTGTTGAACGGCCTGCTGGACGGCAGGCACCTGAGCGCGGACGACACCGCCTGGGCGATGGACCGGATCATGCGGGGCGAGGCGACCGAGGCGCAGATCGCCGGGTTCGTCGTGGCCCTGCGCGCCAAGGGCGAGACCGTCGAGGAGATCAACGGCCTGGTCCGCACGATGTACGCGCACGCCAACGTGATCGAGGTGCCCGGGGCGACGGTCGACATCGTCGGCACCGGCGGCGACGGCGCCAAGACGGTCAACATCTCCACGATGTCCTCGATCGTCGTGGCCGGCACCGGCGCGAAGGTCGTCAAGCACGGCAACCGCGCCGCCTCCTCGGCGTCCGGGGCCTCCGACGTGCTGGAGAAGCTCGGCGTCAACCTGGAGCTGCCCGTGCACCGCGTCTCGGAGGTCGCCGAGGAGGCCGGGATCACCTTCTGCTTCGCGGTGAAGTTCCACCCGGCGCTGCGGCACGCCGGCGCCGCCCGCGGCCAGTTGGGCATCCGCACGGTGTTCAACGCCCTCGGCCCGCTCACCAACCCGGCCCGGGTCCGCGCCCAGGCCGTCGGCGTGGCGGATCCCCGCATGGCGCCGATCGTCGCGGGCGTCTTCGCCGAGCGCGGCAACTCCTCCCTGGTCTTCCGGGGCGACGACGGCCTGGACGAGCTGACCACCACGGCCACCTCCCGGGTCTGGATCGTCCGGGGCGGCGAAGTGACCGAGGAGGCCTTCGACCCGCGAGAGGTGGGCCTCGAACTGGTCCCCGTGGAGGCGCTGCGCGGCGCGGACGCCTCCTACAACGCCGAGGTCGCACGGCGGCTCCTGGACGGGGAGACGGGGCCGGTGCGGGACGCGGTGGTGCTGAACTCGGCGGCGGCCCTGGTGGCCCTGGAGCCGACGGAAGCGCCGCTGGCCGAGCAGATCCGCGCCGGGATGACGAAGGCGGCCGAGTCGATCGACTCGGGCGCGGCGAAGCGCACCCTGGAGCGCTGGGTGGCAGCCAGCAACAAGTAGGGAACCACGGACGGCGTCCCGCGATCCGGACCCGGGTTGCGGGCCGCCGATCTTTTCGCGTACGTTCCTGAGCAGGTCATGAGTGACAGTCATGAGGCCCCGGCCGACTGTCCGGCAACCCTCCGTCCGTGGCGGGGTGCCCCGGGTGAAGACCAGGCCGCAGGCAGCGAGGTCTGCGGCAAGCGCGGACCCCTCGCACGCTTTTGAAAAGTGTGGGGCCAGGGGTCCTGGTCGTCGAGGAGTTCTCCCGTGAATCAGCGAATGCGATAGGGCCGCAGAGCCCCGCCTCCGCATCCCTCTTTCCTTCACCCCCCGCTGGTAGCCGTACCGGCTTGCGGGCGGATTCCACCTGCCTTCACGGGAGTTCCGTCATGTCCGTCTCCACCCTTGCCGCCGACAAGTCCGTTTGTGCCCCCCTGCCCGTTCTGGGCCGGGATGTCACCGTGCCGCTCGTGACCGGTGGCGAGGTCACCTACGCCGCCCTCGACTACGCCGCCAGCGCCCCGGCGCTCCAGCGGGTCTGGGACGACGTCGCCGCCTACGCGCCGTACTACGGCAGCGTCCACCGCGGCGCCGGGTACCTCTCCCAGCTCTCCACCGACCTGTTCGAGAACGCCCGCCGGACCGTCGCGGAGTTCCTCGACTGCCGCGAGGGCGACCAGGTCGTGTTCACCCGGTCCACCACCGACTCCCTCAACCTCCTCGCCGCCGCGCTCCCCGCCGACTGCCGGGTCTTCGTCTTCGAGACCGAGCACCACGCCTCGCTGCTGCCGTGGCGCGGTGCCCAGGTCACCTACCTCGACGCCCCGCGCAGCCCCCGCGAGGCCGTCGAGACCCTGGAGCGCGCCCTCACCGACCGTGACCCTCACGGACCGGCCCTGGTGTGCGTCACCGGCGCCTCGAACGTCACCGGTGAGCTGTGGCCCGTACGGGAGCTCACGGCGGCCGCGCACGCCCACGGTGCGCGCGTCGTGCTGGACGCCGCGCAGCTGGCCCCGCACCACGAGGTGTCCGTCGCCGACCTCGACGTCGACTGGGTCGCCTTCTCCGGGCACAAGCTGTACGCGCCCTTCGGCTCGGGCGTCCTGGCCGGGCGGGTCGACTGGCTGCGCGCGGCCGAGCCGTACCTCGCGGGCGGCGGCGCCAGCCGCAAGGTCGGCCGGCGGGAGGACGGGGGCGTGGACGTGGAGTGGCACGACAGCGCCGCCCGCCACGAGGCCGGGTCGCCCAACGTCATCGGCGCCTACGCCCTCGCGTCGGCCTGCAAGGCGCTGACCGAGGCCGGTTTCGACACCCTCGTCGCCCGTGAGCAGTACCTGGTCCGCGCGGTGCGCGACGGACTCGCCGACGTCCCCGAGGTGCGGTTCCTGTCCCTCTTCGGGGACGACGCGCCGCGCGTCGGGGTGCTCTCCTTCGTCGTCGAGGGCTGGAACAGCTCCCACTTCGCCGCCGCCCTGTCCGCCGAGTACGGCATCGGCGTACGGGACGGGCTGTTCTGCGCCCATCCGCTGCTGCGCACCCTGCTCGGCAGCGACCCACAGGCGCAGGGGGAGTGCGGGGCGCCGGAAGCCGCGCCCGGGGAGAAGTCGCTCAACGCCATCCGGGTCAGCTTCGGCGCCGGCACGCCGGACGAGCACGTGGAGCGCTTCGTGCGGGCGGTGAAGGAGCTCGTGGCGAACGGCGCGAAGTGGACCTACCGCACGGAGGACGGCCGCTGCGTGCCGGACACCTCCGCCTGAGGCGGTCCACGCCGGGGGAGGGGGGCTAGTTGTCCAGCCCGATCGAGAACGCCGCCTCCAGGTCGTGCTGCGAGTACGTACGGAACGCCACGTGCGTGTCCGTGCCCTCCACACCGGGGATCTTGCTGATCCGGCCCGGGATGACCTCCGCCAGGTCCTCGTGCTCCTTCACCCGGACCATCGCGATCAGGTCATAGGTGCCGGTGACGGAGAAGACCTCGCTGACGCTGTCCAGCGCCGCGATCGACTCGGCGATCTCGGGGATCCGGTCCACGCTGGTCTTGATCAGGACGATCGCGGTGATCACGGCTGGTTCTCTCCCTCGGGGGCCGGAGCAGGGGCGGCCTTCACTCTAGTAGGGCTGGTGGGGCGGCCGTAGCGGACCGACGCATAGCCGAAGCCCAGACCGAATCCGATCAGGTGGGCGAGGTAGGCCACCCCCGGCCCGTCCGGGGCCCGCCCGGCCGCCAGCCACTGCAGCGCCGCCCAGAACGGCAGCACGACCCATGCCGGGAAGCGCACCGGCAGGAAGAAGAGGAACGGCAGGAGGCTGGTCACCCGGGCACGGGGGAACAGGTACAGGAACGCGCCGAGGACCGCCGAGATCGCCCCCGAGGCGCCGACCAGGGACTGCTCGGAGTCCGCGTTGGCGACGGCGTAGCCCAGCAGGGCCAGGTAGCCGCAGCCGACGTAGAACAGGGTGAACTGCACTCGGCCCATCCGCTCCTCGGTCATCGCCCCGAAGACGTAGAGGAAGAGCATGTTGCCGAGCAGGTGGACCCAGCTGCCGTGGACGAAGAGCGCGGTCGCGGGGGTGAGGGCCGGTCTCCCGGACCCTTCGAACAGTTCTGCGGGGATCACGCCCCAGCGCCGGAAGTAGGCCCGCTGCACGGCGAGCAGCTCGTCGCCCGTGCCGTACGCCGGGTTCAGGCCCGAGGCGGGTCCGGCCAGGAAGGCCAGGCAGCACAGGGCGATCAGGGTGTACGTCACCGGCGCCGACGACCCCCTGACCGATCTGCCGGCCCGGACGATCGAGGCACTCCACTTGCGGATCATGAATACAGAGCATGACGTAACCGGACGCAACCGCCCAGACCGCCTCGCCGCCGTGGACACGCGGGCGGCGGGTACCCGCCAGGCCTTAGGGTTACGGACCACACGCACCGGGGATGCCGGTCGCATCACGGACACTAGAAGGAAAGAGAACAGGTCACGATGACGGTTCCCCTGCCGACCGCCGAGACGCGTTGGCGCTGCACCCTCTGCGGCAACCTCACGAGGTTCGACGTGACCCGCTCCTCGAAGGTCGTCGAGTACGTCCACCTCGACCTGGCCGGAGAGCCGAAGGTCGAGGAGCGCGAGGTCCTCAGTGAGACCATCGAGTCGGTGCGCTGCCGCTGGTGTAACGCGGTGGACCAGGTGGAACTCGTGGACAGGCCGGGCGCCGGCTCCTGACGGGAGCAGGCCCCGCACAGCATTGGGGTGTGACGGATGGTGGAGACCACGGGCGGGGGGCCGGGCGACGGCGCCGCCGAGGTGCTCGACCGTCCGCTGCCCGACGGCGTGCGCCGCAGAGTGGTGCAGATCGTCTCCGACGGCTTCGGCTCGCTGACGGTCGGCGAGCTGCCCGCGCAGCTGAGGCAGTACGCCCGGTTCGCCCCGAACCGGCGGGCGAAGTTCGCCGGGAACGCGATGGCGGCCGCGCTGGAGACCGATCCGCTGTTCCGGCAGCGCATCGGGGAGAAGCTCAGAGAAGCCCAGCCGGAGCTGACCGGCGCCCTCGACTCAGGCTCCCCGCCCCCGGCCGCGGACCCGCTCGATGTGGCGGCCGCGGCCTACGTACTGCGGCCCCTCGGCTGGGTGAAGCTCGTGACCGCCGCCGGCGAGGAGGCCCAGCGGGCCGACGCCGAGCGCGCCGACGAGGAGAGCCGGGCCGAGCTGGAGCGGCTGCGCGCCGAGCTCGACCGGGCCCGTGACCACACCCGGGCCGAGACCGAGCGGCTGCGCACGGAGCTGGAATCGGCCAAGAAGGAAGCCGAGTCGCTGCACCGCAAGCTGCGTGCCGCCCTCAGCGACGTCAAGCGCGGCGAGGCCGCCCTGCGCAAGGTGCAGAGCGAGATCGAGGCCATTCGCGCCGAGGGGCACGCACAGGTGTCCGCCGCCGAGAGCGAGACCCGGCGCCTCAAGTCCCGGCTGGGCGAGAGCGAGGCCGCGCTGGAGGCCGCGCGCCGGGCCGCCCGCGAGGGCCGCAGCGTCGAGGACATGCGGGTCCGGCTGCTGCTGGACACCCTGCTGGACGCCACCCAGGGGCTCCGCCGCGAACTGGCCCTGCCGCCGGTGTCGGTGCGGCCCGCCGAGACCGTCGACGCCGTCGAGCCGGGCCGGATGACCCCGAAGGACATCGCCGCCCGCGCCCTGTCGGAGGACGACCCGCAGGTCCTCGACCAGCTGCTGGCGCTGCCGCAGGCCCATCTGGTCGTCGACGGCTACAACGTCACCAAGACCGGCTATCCGCAGATGCCGCTGGAGAAGCAGCGCCTGCGGCTGCTCGGGCAGCTCTCCCAGCTGGCCGCGCAGAGCGGCGCCGAGGTGACCTGTGTCTTCGACGGCGCGGAGCTGGCCGCGCCGGTGCTGCTGGCCCCGCCGCGCGGTGTGCGGGTGCTGTTCTCGAAGCCGGGCGTCACCGCCGACGAGCTCATCCGCCAGCTGGTGCGCGCCGAACCGCCGGGCCGCCCGGTCATCGTGGCGTCCACCGACCGCGAGGTCGCCGACGGCGTGGCCCGGGCCGGCGCCCGCCCGGTCGCCTCCGCGATGCTGCTCCGGCGGCTTTCACGGGCCTAGGGGCCTTACGCACCATGCGTAACCTCCGGGTGTGATGCCCGAATTGGTGTGACCTGTGAGCCACGGTGCGTCAAGTGGGTCTCACCGCCTGTGAGTCCAGATGAAAAGATGGCCTACCGTGACGCAATTTTTCATCTGAGGATTTGAACTGATCACAGGAAGGTCACTAGGGTCGGGCCGAACCTCCGCTCGGGTGATCACTCATCGGGAGAGACGGCGGAGGGGCCAGAAGGAGCTTTTCACCCGTGGCGTCCCACCGTCGTCCCAAGCAGCCGAGCCGCGCACGTGTGACCGTGCTGACCACCGCCGCCGCCGCTGCCGTCGCCTTCAGCTCGCAGGCCGCCAACGCGGCCCCCAGCGAGAAGCCGAGCAAGGACGAGGTCAAGACCAAGGTCGACAAGCTCTACGAAGAGGCGGAGCACGCCACCGAGAAGTACAACGGGGCCAAGGAGAAGCAGGAGAAGCTCCAGAAGGAGATCTCCACCATCCAGGACAACGTGGCCCGCGGCCAGGAGGAGCTCAACGAGCTCCGCGACAGCCTGGGCCTCGCCGCCGCGTCGCAGTACCGCACCGGCTCCATCGACCCCTCCGTCCAGCTGTTCCTCTCCGCCGACCCCGAGGACTACCTCGACAAGGCCTCCACGCTCGACCAGTTGAGCAGCCAGCAGGTCGAGGCGCTGAAGAAGGTCCAGGACAAGCAGCGCGAACTCGCCCAGCAGCGCGCCGAGGCCTCCGAGAAGCTCAAGGACCTTGCCTCCACCCGCACCGAACTCGGCAAGAAGAAGAAGGAAGTCCAGGGCAAGCTCGCCTCCGCGCAGAAGCTGCTCAACACCCTCACCGCCGCGGAGAAGGCGCAGCTCAAGGAGGAGGAGAACCGCGCCAGCCGGGCCGCCGAGCGCGACGCCCTCACCGCCGACGCCCCGCCCGGCTCGGGCCGCGCCGCCGCCGCCTTCGCCTTCGCCCAGAGCCAGCTCGGCAAGCCCTACGTCTACGGCGCCACGGGCATGAGCTCCTACGACTGCTCCGGCCTCACCTCCCGGGCGTACGCCGCGGCCGGTGTCCAGATCCCGCGCACCTCCGAGGCCCAGACCGGGGCCGGCACCAAGATCTACTCGGTCAGCCAGCTCAAGGTCGGTGACCTGGTCTTCTTCTTCAACGACCTGCACCACGTGGGCCTCTACGCCGGCAACGGGCAGATCATCCACGCCCCGCGTACCGGCACGGTCGTCCGCTACGAGTCGATGGACACCATCGGCGGCCCGTTCATGTTCGGCGTCCGCGTCTGACGACCGGCTCCAGGAGCCCTCGAGATCAGGACACTGTGTCCGCCGTTCGGGCGAATCACGGCAGCCCCGAGTGAGGCCACGCCCCGCCGCTGACCTGCGTCAGCGGCGGGGCGCACTGCTGGATACCCACGGATGGTCGTTGGCGGCCCCCGGTCGCGGGGCTACTGTCTGCCGCGTTCCATGTCCGCCAGCGGAAGGAGAGCGGCTTCCCGTGGGGTCCCATCGCCGCCTTGCACCGTCCGGGTTCGACCGGGGCGCCGGTGCCGCGGTCAGCATCCTGTCCGTCACGGCCGCCGCCCTGGGCGCGGTACCGGTCGCCGCCGCACCGCACGACGACACCCGGGCCACGGTGGACCGCCTCTACGAGCAGGCCGAGAAGGCCACCGAGGCGTACAACCAGGCCGACGAGCGCGCCGACGAGCTGCGTGCCGAGGCCGGCATCGCCCGGGACCGCATCGCCCGCCAGCAGGAGCGCGTCAACTCCCTGCGGGAGTCCCTCGCTTCGCTCGCCGGCGCCCAGTACCGCTCGGGTGGCATCGACCCGTCCCTCGCCCTGCTGCTGTCCGACGACCCGGACGACTACCTCGACCACGCCTCCCGGCTCGACCGTCTCACCGCCCACCAGGCCGGTGAGCTGAAGGCACTCCAGGGCGCCCTGCGCGAACTCGCCCAGGACCGCGAGGAGGCCGCCGGGAAGCTCCGCGAACTGGAGACCAGCCGCAAGGCCGTGGCGGCCCACAAGAAGACGGTGGAGCACAAGCTCGCCACGGCCCGGCGGCTGCTCAACTCCCTGCCGGAGGCCGAACGCGACGCCTACGGCCGCGCCTCCCGAGCCGGCCGCCCCGGCATGCCCGACCTCGGCGGCGCCACCGCCGCCTCGGCACGCGGCTCGGCCGCCGTCGCAGCCGCCCGCAGCGCACTCGGCAAGCCCTACGTCTGGGGCGCCAACGGGCCCTCCGGCTTCGACTGTTCGGGCCTGATGCAGTGGTCGTACGCGCAGGCCGGGGTCTCCCTGCCACGCACCTCGCAGGCCCAGCGCTACGCGGGCCGGCAGGTTCCGCTGTCCGAGGCGCGCCCCGGTGACCTGGTCGTCTACCGGGGCGACGCCAGTCACGTCGGGATGTACATGGGCAACGGCCAGGTCATCCACGCGCCCTACCCCGGTGCGCCCGTGCGCTACGACCCGGTCGGGATGATGCCCGTCTCGTCGGTCACCAGGGTCTGACCGGCGGGGCCCGGCGCCCGTACGATCGGGAACGTGGCTGGTCGAAGGTCGGGGTCCGCGCTGGTGGCGCTCGTCGTGCTGCTCGTCGCCCTGGCCGGGTGCGGCGGGCGGTCCGCGGCCGACAGTGCCACGGCCGACGTGCAGCGGCTCCTGGACCGGCGGGCCGAAGCGGTCGTCGACCGCGACGCGCGGGCCTACGAACGGACGGGCGCGGGAACGGTTTTCGCCAACCTGCGCGAGGTGCCCGTGGCCGCCTGGTCGTACCGGGTGACCGCGGTGCGCCGCACCGGCGACACCGCCACCGCCGACGCCGAACTGTCCTACCGCGTCGCCGGGTACGACGAGGCGCCGGTGACCACCGGGCGTACCCTGCGGATGAGCCGGGACGCGGACGGGCGGTGGTCCGTCGTCACCGACCGGCCCGCGAAGAAGTCCGCGCAGCAGCTGTGGGACCAGGGGGCGGTACACCTTGTGCGGGGCCGGCGCAGTCTCGTGCTCGGCGTCGGTCAGTCCGGACAGTCGCTGCGGGACTTCGCGGACCTGGCCGACCGTGCGGTGCCGGCCGTGTCGGACGCGTGGGGCACGGACTGGAACCGGCGGGTGGTCCTGCTCGTGCCGAAGTCCCTGGAGGGGATGGCCGGTCTGCTCGGCTCGCCCGCCTCCTCCTACCGCGGGATCGCGGCGGTCACCACCGGAGAGACAGGGCCCCGGACCCGGTCGCCGGCGGACCGGATCATCGTCAACCCGGACGCGTTCGCGCTCCTCGGGGGCCTCGGCGAACAGGTCGTCGTCACCCACGAGACCACCCATGTCGCCACCCGCGCCCGCACCACGGCCGCCACGCCCCTGTGGCTCTCCGAGGGGTACGCCGACTGGGTCGGTTACCGCGCCGTCGGCCGCACCCCCGTCGAGGCCGCGCCCGAACTGTCCCGGGCGGTCGCGGAGGACCGGGTCCCGACCGCCCTCCCGGACGACGAGGACTTCGGCTTCACCGGCGACGCGAACCGCCTGGCCCGCTCCTACGAGAGCGGCTGGACGGCCTGCCGGATGATCTCCGACCGCTGGGGTGAAGCCCGGCTCGGCGCGTTCTACCGGGCCGTCGGGGAGCACCGGGAGCGGGCCGGGGCGGTGGAGGAGGCGATGCGGGAGGTGCTGGGGACGACGCCGGACACCTTCACGCGGGAGTGGCGGGCGTACCTGCGGGAGCAACTGGGCTGACCCGGGCCCGAGTCGCCGACGGCCTTGCTCCGGCCGGTCTCCGCCTCACTCCGGCCGGTCCCCGCCTCACTCCGGCCGGTCGAGCACCTCGACGGCCTCCCGCAGCCACGCCCGCTCCGCCTCGCCCGTCGCCCGGGCCACCCGGAGCATGCCCTGGCGGAACAGGTCCTCGGCCTCCTCGGCGCGGACCGGCTTGCCGGACGTGTAGAAGAAGCTCGTCGGGGTCTGAAGGAACTCCAGCCGCCGGCGCAGCACCGCGGCCTGTTCGTGCCGGTCCGGCAGATGGCGCAGGAAGGCGAGGACCGTGTTGAAGCGGACCTGGTCGGTGATCTCGGTCTGCTTGGGGTGGCGCAGCCGCTCCAGCAGTTCCTCGCGTCCCTTTCCGGTGAGGGCGAGGATCCGGCGCGGGGCGGCGCTCGCGCCCGGCTCGGTGCGCTGGTCGAGCAGGCCCGCCCCGACCAGGCGCGTGATCGCCGGGTAGAGCGCGCCGTCGCTCACCGGCCGGACATGGCCGGTCAGCGCCTTGATGCGCTCCTTCAACTCATAGCCGTGCAGGGGCTCCTCGGCCAGGAAGCCCAGGATCGACAGCTCCAGCATGGTCCTCCTTGCGGGTGGTCGACACCGCATGCTACCTCTTAACGAGATACCTCGAATCGATATAGCTCGTTTCGATGATCACAACTGGGGGGACCGTCATCGTGAACGCCCATCGCAAGCACCTCCTGCTGCTCGCAGGCCCCGTCTACCTCTCGCTGCTCACCTCCGTCGCCGCGGGGATCATCAACACCGTCTGGGTCGCGCGGCTGGGCGGTCCGGCCGTGGCTGCCGTGGCCGTGGCGACCAACACCGAGAACGTGCTGCTCGGCATCGCCCTGGTCTTCGGTTCCGGTACGACCGTGCTGGTGGCGCACGCCAGGGGTGCCCGCGACCCCGGGGCGGTGCGCGCCGCCGTACGGGGCGGATGGGCGCTGTGGGCGCTGGTGACCCCCCTGGTGGTGGCGGGCGGCCTGATCGCCGGCGAACCGCTGGCCCGGCTGGTGCTCGGCGGGGCGGACGGCGCCGCCCTCCCGCTCGCCGTCTCCTACTTCACCCTGTCCATGCCGGGCATGGCCGTCTTCTTCGCCCAGCAGCTCGTCGACGGCATCCTCAAGGGCACCGGCGACACCCGGACCCCCATGCGGCTCGCCTTGCTGGCAGGCGGCCTGATCCTGGCCCTGGACCCGCTCCTCATCCACCTCCACGGCGTCCAGGGCGCCGCGGCCGCCACCGTGCTGTCCCGGTGCGTGGCGCTCGGGGCGGGGCTCCTCGCAATCCGGCGCAACGCCCTGCTGCGCGAGGCCCGCGGGGCCGCGCCGGGCGAGTCCCCGGCCGCCTCCCTGCGCCGGACCCTGTCGACCGGTCTGCCCATGTCCGCCGACTTCACCGTGCGGCAGACGGGAGCCCTGGTCCTGGTCGCGATCGTGGCGCGGCTCGGGGTGACGGCGGTGGCCGGGTACGCGATCGCCTACAAGGTCATGTACGTGGCGACCATGGCCTTCTACGCAGTCCGTCAGGCCGCCGCCATCCACACCGCGCACACGCGGGGCGCGGGAGAGGACGGACGGCGGGCGATCGGGAGGCAGACCGTGCTCCTCTCCGGCGCCCTCGGCCTCGGCGCGGCCGTACTGCTGGCCGTCGGCGCCCCGTGGCTCATGGCCGCCTTCGGAGCCGGGCCCGGGGTCGCGCACCAGGGGGTGCTGTTCCTGCGTTGTGTCGGGCCCTACCTGGTGCTGATGGCCTGTCTCATCGCGCTCGGCGGGGTCTTCGAGGGCAGTGGGGGCGCCGCGGTGCTGCTGCGGGTGACCGTGCTCGGGACCGCGGTGCAGCTGGGCCTCGCGTACGGCCTGACGGGGCTCGGGCTGCCGGGGGTGTGCCTCGCGCTGGCGCTCGCGACGGCGGTGCAGTGCGCCCTGGCGGGGGTGCTGTTCCGGCGGGACCCGGCTCAGGAGGAGACGGGGGTCTCCCCGGCGCGGGCGGCAGACTGAGACGGCAGGCGGGCGGGGACCGTGCGCGGCACCGTCGCCTTCCACAGGGCGCGGGCCGCGAGGAGGGTGGCGACCACCAGCAGGCCGTTGCGCAGGAACAGCAGGGTGAGGCCGAGGCCGTCACTGGCCACCACGTTGGCGAAGTAGTACGGGAACTCCAGCACCGTCACGAAGCACGCCACCAGCACCAGGGCGACCGGCAGCCGCATCCGGCTGCCCGGGAAATACAGGCACACCGCCGCCAGCCCGACCAGCCACACCATGTACTGCGGGCTGATCACCCTGCTGGTGGTGGTGAACATCAGCACGGCGACGAAGGCCGCGTCGGCGAGTGTGTGCTCCTCGAACCGCCGGGCCAGCAGCCGCCACAGCACCAGCCAGCCGAAGGCCGCCCCGGTCAGGAACAGCGCGCCGGTGCTCACCTCGCTCACGTACGGCCCGAGGAACTCGATCGATCCGTAGTTCAGCTTCACCTCGCCCTGCCAGCCGAAGTGCCGGGCGACGTGGAAGACCAGCGCGCCCAGCGACTCCACCTCGGTACCCCGGTCGCGCTGGAAGGTCAGGAACGCGAACGCGCCCGGCATGGCCAGCGCGAACACCCCCGTCACCACGAGGCCGGTCACCAGGGCCGACACCCAGGCGCTGCGCCGGCGCGCGGCGAGCAGCAGCATCGCGGGCCACACCTTCAGCAGCGCACCGAAGGCGGCCAGGGCCCCCATCGCCTTGGGGTGCCGGGCGCCCGCGAGCAGCGCCGCCATCGCCACGGCCGTGACCATCACGTCGTAGCGGGCGTACACCGTCGGCCCGAGCAGCGGGACGCCGATCACCCACACCCAGGCGCCGCGCAGCGACCGGCCCGGGCGGCGGCCCGCGTACGTCATCAGGGCAAGCACGGCCAGGTCGGTGACGCAGACCAGGACGTAGAACGCGGTCGCGTAGTCCAGGAAGGGCAGCAGGCCGGGGGAGAGGATCGCCAGCGCGGCGGCGGGCGGGTACTGCCAGGTGACGTCGTTCAGCGGGAACGTTCCGGTGCTCAGGACGTCGAACCAGCCCTGGTAGATCACCTGTACGTCGCTCGTCACGTCCGGGCCCGGGAAGACGTACACCTTCAGGACGAACAGCAGCAGCACCAGCCTCGTGAGACACCAGAGGACCGGCAGCCATACCAGGGGCCGCCCCGTGCCCGTCGTCTTCACGTCGTGATCCCTGCCCGTTCGCCTGCCGTGTCGAGGGGGCCATGATGGGCCCGTCAGCTGTGAGCGTGCCATACGCGCTGCCGCACAGGGCGAGGAGGGCGGTTCGGTAGGGTCGGCGGCGTGCGCAAGACCCTGATCGTGACGAACGACTTCCCGCCCCGGCCCGGCGGCATCCAGGCCTTCCTGCACAACATGGCGCTGCGGCTGGACCCGCAGCAGCTGGTCGTCTACGCCTCGACCTGGAAGCGGACCCGGGAGGGCGTCGAGGCCACCCGCGCCTTCGACGCCGAGCAGCCCTTCACGGTCGTACGGGACCGCACGACCATGCTGCTGCCGACGCCGGGCGCCACCCGGCGGGCCGTCGGTCTGCTGCGGGAGCACGGCTGCGCCTCGGTGTGGTTCGGGGCGGCTGCCCCGCTCGGCCTGATGGCCCCGGCGCTGCGCGGTGCGGGCGCCGAGCGGTTGGTCGCCACCACGCACGGCCACGAGGCCGGCTGGGCCCAGCTGCCCGCCGCCCGGCAGCTGCTGCGCCGGATCGGCGACGCCACGGACACGATCACCTACCTCGGCGAGTACACCCGCTCGCGCATCGCCCCCGCCCTGACGCCCGGGGCCGCCGACCGGATGGCGCAGCTGCCGCCCGGCGTCGACGAGAAGACCTTCCATCCCGGCTCGGGCGGCGACGAGGTGCGGGCCCGGCTGGGCCTGACGGACCGGCCCGTGGTGGTCTGCGTCTCCCGGCTGGTGCGACGCAAGGGACAGGACACCCTGATCCGGGCCCTGCCCCGCATCCTCGCCGCCGAGCCGGACACCGTCCTGCTGATCGTCGGCGGCGGCCCCTACGAGAAGGACCTGCGGCGGCTCGCGCACGAGACGGGTGTCGCCTCCGCCGTCCGCTTCACCGGCGCCGTGCCCTGGTCGGAGCTGCCCGCCCACTACGGCGCGGGCGACGTCTTCGCGATGCCCTGCCGCACCCGCCGCGGCGGCCTCGACGTCGAGGGCCTCGGGATCGTCTACCTGGAGGCCTCCGCGACGGGCCTGCCGGTCGTGGCCGGCGACTCGGGCGGCGCCCCGGACGCGGTCCTGGACGGCGAAACGGGCTGGGTGGTGCGCGGTGGCTCCCCGGAGGAGTCAGCCGACCGCATCACCGCCCTCCTCGGCGACGCCGAGCTGCGCCGCAGGATGGGGGAGCGGGGCCGGGAATGGGTCGAGGAGAAGTGGCGCTGGGACCTGCTCGCGGAGCGCCTCAAGGACCTGCTGTAGTGCAGTCGCCCCTCAGGGGCGCGGGGCTGTATCGATGTGCGGCTCCGCCGCGTGGGCGCGAACAACCGCGAACAACCACGGACCACCTGCACCCGCCGTCAAGGATCTAGGCGCACCCCACTAGGCGGAACCGCAAATTCCGCCGATGCTGCGCGCATGACAGTAAAACTGATGCAGCGTCAGCTGACAAGACGTCAAATCCTCGGCATGGCAGCCCTCCAGACCGCAGCCACCCTCGGCTTCACCCGCATCGGCCTCGACAGCGCCCGAGCCTCCCAGCCCGACGCAGTCGACACCGCCCCGGCCATCGTCGTCGGCTCCGGCTACGGCGGAGCGGTCGCCGCCCTCCGTCTCGGCCAGGCCGGCATCCGCACGATCGTCCTGGAGATGGGCCGCCTCTGGAACACCACCGGCCCCGACGGCAAGGTCTTCTGCACCACCAGCGCCCCCGACCGGCGGTCCATGTGGTTCCGCACCCGCACCGAGGCACCCCTGTCCAGCTTCCTGTGGCTGGACGTGGTCAACCGGGACATCGACCCCTACCCCGGGGTCCTGGACCGCGTGCACTTCGACCAGATGTCCGTGTACGTCGGCCGGGGCGTCGGCGGCGGTTCGCTGGTCAACGGGAGCATGGCGGTCACCCCGCCCCGGTCGTACTTCACCGAGCAGTTCCCCACCGTCGACGCCGACGAGATGTACGGCACATTCTTCCCGCGCGCCCGCGCCGCCCTCGGTGTGAACACCGTCGACCCCGCCTGGTTCGAGTCGACGGAGTGGTACCGCTTCACCCGCGTCTCCCGCAAGCACGCCGAGAGGACGGGTCTGCGGACCACCTTCGTGCCGAGCGTCTACGACTTCGGCCACATGCAGCGCGAGGCGGCCGGCACCGCCCCGAGGTCGGCACTCGGCGGCGAGGTCATCTACGGCAACAACCACGGCAAACGCAGCCTCGACAAGACCTACCTCGCCGCCGCGCTCGGCACCGGCAACGTCACCATCCACACCCTGGAGAAGGTGCGCGCCGTCAGCCGCGCGCCGGACGGGAGCTACGTCCTGACGGCCGACCGCGTCGACGAGACCGGCCGGGTCGTCCAGGCCAAGGAGTACGGCTGCAGGTACCTCTTCCTCGGCGGCGGCAGCCTCGGCACCACCGAACTGCTGCTGCGCGCCCGGGAGACGGGCACCCTGCCCGGCCTCGACGCCAGTGTCGGCGCCGGCTGGGGCACCAACGGCAACGTGATGCTGGGCCGGGCCAACCACCTGTGGGACACGGTCGGGGCGAACCAGTCGACCATGCCGGTCATGGGCATCGACGACTGGGCCAACACCGCCAACCCGGTGTTCGCCGAGATCGCCCCGCTGCCGACGGGACTGGAGCACTGGGTGAGCCTGTACCTGGCGATCACCAGGAACCCGGAACGGGCGTCCTTCTCCTACGACACGGCCTCCGGCCGGCTGCGGCTGGGCTGGACGGCCGCGCACTCCGCGGTCTCCGTCGCCATGGCCAAGAAGCTCTTCGACCGGATCAACGCGGCCAACGCGACGATCTACCGCTACGACCTGTTCGGTTCGAAGAGCAAGGTCTTCGCCGACGACTTCACCTACCACCCGCTGGGCGGCTGCGTGCTGGGCAGGGCGACGGACGACTACGGGCGGGTCAAGGGATACCCCCGGCTGTACGTCACCGACGGCTCGCTCGTGCCCGGGTCGCTCGGGGTGAACCCCTTCGTGACCATCACCGCGCTCGCCGAACGCACGATGGCGCGGGTCCTCGCCGAGGACACCGCGCCATAGGGCGACCGGGAGGTCACTTCGCGTAGATCGCCTCGACCTCGTGCGCGTAGTCCTTCGCCACCACGTTCCGCTTCAGCTTCAGCGAAGGGGTCAGGTGGCCCGACTCCTCCGAGAACTGGGAGGACAGAATGCGGAACTTCCGCACCGATTCCGCCTTCGACACCGCGGCGTTGCCGTCGTCGATCGCCGCCTGGATCGCGGCCAGCAGGTCCGGGTCCTCGCTCAGCGACGCCGCGGTGGAACCCGCCGGCTTGCCGTGGTCGGCGCACCAACGGCCCAGGAACTCCTCGTCGATGGTGACCAGCGCGCCCACGAACGGCCGCCCGTCGCCCACCACCATGCACTCCGCGACCAGGGCGTGCGCCCGGATGCGGTCCTCGATCACGGCCGGGGCGACGTTCTTGCCGCCCGCGGTGACGATGATCTCCTTCTTGCGGCCGGTGATCCTCAGGTAGCCGTCCTCGTCGAGAGTGCCGATGTCACCGGTGTGGAACCAGCCGTCGGCCAGCGCCTCCGCGGTCGCGCCGGGGTTGTTCCAGTACTCCTTGAACAGGTGCTCGCCGTGCAGCAGCACCTCGCCGTCGTCGGCGATCCGCACCACCGAGCCGGGCAGCGGCTGGCCGACCGTGCCGATCTTCTGCCGGTCCCAGGGGTTGAACGCGGTGGCCGCGCAGGACTCGGTCAGGCCGTAGCCCTCCAGGACCGTGAAGCCGATGCCGCGGAAGAAGTGGCCGAGGCGCTCGCCGAGCGGGGCTCCGCCGGAGATGGCGTACTCGCCGCGGCCGCCGAGGACCGCGCGGAGTTTGCTGTAGACGAGCTTGTCGAACGCCTTGTACTTGATCTTCAGGCCGAAGGACGGGCCCGAGGGGGTGTCCAGCGCCTTGCTGTAGGCGATCGCGGTGTCGGCGGCCTTGTCGAAGATCTTGCCCTTGCCGTCGGCCTGCGCCTTGGCGCGCGCCGAGTTGTAGACCTTTTCGAAGACGCGCGGCACACCGAGGATCAGCGTCGGGCGGAACGCGGCCAGCTCGTCGGTGAGGTCCTTGATGTCCGGGACCGTGCCGAGCTTGATCGGCGCCATCATGGGCGCGATCTGCACCAGCCGGCCGAAGACGTGCGCGAGCGGCAGGAAGAGCAGCACCGAGCACTCGCCCGTGCGGAACAGCGGACGCAGCCGCTCGACGATGTTGCCGCACTCGGCGAAGAAGCTGCGGTGGGTGAGCACACAGCCCTTGGGGCGGCCGGTGGTGCCCGAGGTGTAGACGATGGTCGCCGGGTCGTCGGCCTTGGCGAACGAGCCGCGCTCCTCGACCGTCTCGTCCGTGACGTCCTGGCCGAGCCGGCCCAGCTCGTCGACGCCGCCGCCGTCGATCTGCCACACGTGCTTGAGCGCCGGCAGCGAGTCGCGCACCGACTCGATCGCGGCCACGTGGGCGTCCGACTCCACGACGCAGGCGGTCGCGCCCGAGTCGCCGAGGATCCACTGCACCTGCTCCGGCGAACTGGTCTCGTACACCGGCACGGTCACCGCGCCCGCGCTCCAGATCGCGAAGTCCAGCAGCGTCCACTCGTAGCGGGTGCGGGACATCAGGCCCACCCGGTCGCCCGGCTGGACCCCGGCGGCGATCAGCCCCTTCGCGGCCGTGTGCACCTCGGCGAGGAACTCGGTGGCCGTGACGTCCTGCCAGGTGCCGCCGATCTTGCGGGCGATGACGGCGACGTCCGGGTGCTGCGCGGCGTTTCTGCGGACGATGTCGGTCAGATTTCCGTCCGCAGGGACCTCGTACAAAGCCGGAAGGCTGAACTCGCGCAAGACTGCTGCTCCTCATAGGGCGCCGGCGCCACGACGGTGTGTGCTGCGACGGTGCGGTCCAAGGCTCGGGGAGGTGCTCAGGCATTCACTTGTTGAAATGCAGAGCACGACTGGACTGCCCGGACGTTACCCGCCGGTATGGCTCTCCGACAGGGGGTCCCGTCGAGATGTTCGCTGCGTCACACAGTTGGGTATTCCTTCGCGCACAGTAGTCCACGGACTAACTTACTGGCCAGTAACCGCAGGCCCGGCCGCCACTGTTCACCTTTGCCGCACACGCCTACGCTTGATCGTCATGGCACCCACACCAGCCCGAAACCACCGGACGCGCGTACACGTGGTGAGCGACGTGCACGGCAACGCCCGCGACCTGGCCAGGGCCGGTGAGGGCGCGGACGCCCTGGTGTGCCTGGGCGACCTCGTCCTCTTCCTCGACTACGCGGACCACTCCCGCGGCATCTTCCCCGACCTGTTCGGCGTCGAGAACGCCGACCGCATCGTCGCGCTGCGCACCGCCCGCCGATTCGAGGAGGCCCGGGTGCTCGGGGCCTCGCTGTGGGCCGGCCTCCAGGGAGACCGCGCCACCGTGATCGAGGAGGCGGTGCGCAAGCAGTACGCCGAACTGTTCGCCGCGTTCCCCACTCCGACGTACGCCACCTACGGCAATGTCGACATGCCGCCCCTGTGGCGGGAGTACGCCGGCCCCGGCACCACCGTCCTCGACGGCGAGCGCGTCGAGATCGGCGGCCGGGTCTTCGGCTTCGTCGGCGGCGGCCTGCGCACACCGATGCGGACACCGTACGAGATCAGCGACGAGGAGTACGCGGCGAAGATCGAGGCCGTGGGCGAGGTCGACGTGCTCTGCACGCACATCCCGCCCGAGGTCCCCGAGCTCGTCTACGACACCGTCGCCCGCCGCTTCGAGCGCGGCAGCCGCGCCCTGCTGGACGCCATCCGCCGCACCCGGCCCCGCTACTCCCTCTTCGGGCACGTCCACCAGCCGCTGGTGAAGCGGATGCGGATCGGGGCGACCGAGTGCGTGAACGTGGGGCACTTCGCGTCGACCGGAACGCCCTGGGCACTGGAGTGGTGAGGACGCCCCAGGTCGGGTGAGATCCACGGGTCCCGTGCGCGGTAGCCTTCACGCTGCACGCACCTGCGCACGACCTCATACCGGCCCGCATCTGGAGGAGCCACGGCGATGGCGGAACACACCAGCTCGAGCATCACCATCGAGGCGGCCCCGGCCGACGTCATGGCGGTCATCTCCGATTTCGCCCGCTACCCGGACTGGACCGGTGAGGTGAAAGAGGCCGAGGTCCTCAAGACCGACGCCCAGGGCCGCGCCGAGCAGGTCCGCCTGGTCATGGACGCGGGCGCCATCAAGGACGACCAGGTCCTCGGCTACACCTGGACCGGCGAGAACGAGGTGTCCTGGACGCTGGTGAAGTCCCAGATGCTCCGGTCCCTCGACGGCTCCTACATCCTCAAGCCGTCCGGCGCGGGCGGCACGGAGGTCACGTACTTGCTGACCGTGGACGTGAAGATCCCGATGCTCGGCATGATCAAGCGCAAGGCGGAGAAGGTCATCATCGACCGGGCGCTGGCGGGGCTGAAGAAGCGGGTCGAAGCGGGCAGGTAGGAGCCGCGCCGCAGGGGCCCGCATCCCGTGCTGGGTGCGGGCTCGTCGTGGCTGGTCGCGCAGTTCCCCGCACTCCCGGATCGGCAACCCCCGGGTACCGTTCAGCCCCATGCGCACCATCCTGATCACCGGCCCCGGCGGCAGCGGTCGTACCACCCTCGCGGCCGCGACCGCCCTGGCCGCAGCGGCCGAGGGCAACCGCACCCTCGTCCTCGGCACCGACCGCACGGACAGCCTCGGTGCCGCCCTCGGAGTGACGACCGGCCCGGCCCCGGTCCAGGCCGCCCCGCACCTCACCGCCTGGCGCCCCGACGCCGCGCAGGACTTCCGCCGGGACCTCGTCGCCCTCCAGGACCGCGCCTCCTCCGCCCTGGACCTGCTCGGCGCCTCCCGCCTCGACCCCGAGGAACTCACCCCCCTGCCCGGCGCCGAGGAACTCGCCCTGCTGCGCGCCCTGAGGGACGCCGCGCTGTCCGAGCAGTACGACACCCTCGTCGTCGACCTCCCCCCGGCCCCGCAGGCCCTCGCCCTCCTCGCCCTGCCCGAGGAACTCCGCCGCTACCTGCGCCGCCTCCTCCCGCCCGAACGGCAGGCCGCCCGCGCCCTGCGCCCCGTCCTCGGCCGCCTCGCCGGCGTCCCCATGCCCGCCGAGTGGCTCTACGAGACGGCGGCCCGCTGGGACCTGGAACTGGCCGCCGTCGAGGCGGTCGTCGCCGACCGCGGCACCGTCGTACGGCTGGTCGCCGAGCCCGGCCCGGCCGGTGCCGACGCGCTGCGCACCGCCCGCCTCGGCCTCGCCCTGCGCGGTCTGGCCACCGACGTCGTGGTCGCCAACCGTGTCCTGCCCGAGGCGTCCCCGGACACCTGGCTCGCCGGCCCGGTCGCCCAGCAGCGCAAGACGCTGGAGGAGTGGCGGGAGTCCCACGACGTGTGCTCCGTCGCCCACCTCGGACACGACCCGCGCGGCGCCGACGACCTCACCGCCCTCGCCGTGCCCGGCGTCGCACAGGCGGCCCCCGCCGCCGACTGGCCGGTGACCGACCGGCTCGGCGAGGACGGCGTGCTCGTTTGGCAGATCCCGCTGCCCGGCGCCATACGCGAGGAACTGGACCTCGTCCGGCGCGGCGACGAACTCGTCGTCACGGCGGGGCGGTTCCGCCGGGTCGTCCCCCTGCCCTCCGTGCTGCGCCGCTGCACCGTCGACGGAGCCGCCTTGCGCGACGGAGAGCTGCGGATCCGCTTCGCGCCCGACCCGAAGCTGTGGCCGCAGGGCCGGTGAGACAGCGGGGCGGAACCGGGCGGACACGGCCGCTCCCGGCCCGTGAACCAGGTACGCCCGTTCGGGTAACGTCGTAGGGACGAACCGTAGTCAGGAGTCCGTCATGAGCGAAGAGCTCCCCCCGTCCGACGCCGCCCGCGAAGAGGCCGCGGACGAGGTGCGGGCGAGCGACGCCGACGCCTGGGCGACCGCATGCGCCGAGGACCTCCAGGCGGAAAAGGCCCGCCGCCGCGCCGAGCACGGCACGCCCCCGGGGTCGGCCGCCGAGGAACTGAAGAAGCTCGTCGACGCCGTCGCGGAGAAGCTGTCCGGCGTCCAGTCCCCCCTGCTCGGCGCGGTCGCGGGGCCCGCTGCCCAGCAGGTCGTACGCCAGGTCGTCCAGCAGGCCAAGGACGCCGTCGAACCCGTCATCGAACGCAATCCGGACGTCTTCGACCACTTGGCGGCGGCCGGCAACGAACTGCTCGCGGCCTACCGCTCCGCCGTGCAGGCCCAGGAGCGGCGCTGGACCGGCCGCGACGACCAGGGCGACCCCCGTGACCAGGGCGGACGCCGGGACGGCGGCGACGACGCCGGCCCCGGGGAGCGCATCGACCTGGACTGAGTCGCCGGCCCCCGGCCGAGCGGCGGCCCCGGTGCGGCAGCCCAGGGTGCCCACCGTGCGGACGACAGCGAACCCCGGGGCAGGGCTCGGGTACCGTTGGCCGTAGCGGGGCTCGACCGAAACTGAGGGATTCATGGGACTCACCATCGGCGTCGACATCGGCGGCACGAAGATCGCGGCCGGCGTGGTCGACGAGGAAGGCAACATCCTCTCGACCCACAAGGTGCCGACCCCGGGCACGGCTGAGGGCATCGTGGACGCCATCGCCTCGGCGGTGGACGGCGCACGCGTCGGTCACGACATCGTCGGCGTGGGCATCGGTGCCGCCGGCTACGTGAACCGGCAGCGCTCCGAGGTCTACTTCGCGCCCAACATCCACTGGCGCAACGAGCCGCTCAAGGAAAAGGTCGAGGCTCGCGTGAGCCTCCCGGTGGTCGTGGAGAACGACGCGAACGCCGCGGCGTGGGGCGAGTACAAGTTCGGCGCGGGCAAGGGCCATCGCAACGTCATCTGCATCACGCTGGGCACCGGCCTCGGCGGCGGCATCATCATCGGCAACAAGCTGCGCCGCGGGCACTTCGGTGTGGCCGCGGAGTTCGGCCACATCCGGATGGTGCCGGACGGCCTGATGTGCGGCTGCGGTTCACAGGGCTGCTGGGAGCAGTACGCGTCGGGCCGGGCGCTGGTGAGGTACGCCAAGCAGCGCGCCAACGCCACCCCCGAGAACGCCGAGACCCTGCTGGCCCTCGGCAACGGCGCGCCCGACGGCATCGAAGGCAAGCACATCTCCGTGGCGGCCCGCCAGGGCGACCGGGTGGCCGTCGACTCCTACCGCGAACTGGCCCGCTGGGTCGGCGCGGGCCTCGCCGACCTGGCCTCCCTCTTCGACCCCTCCGCCTTCATCGTCGGCGGCGGCCTCTCCGACGAGGGCGAACTGGTCCTCGGCCCGATCCGCAAGTCCTACAAGCGCTGGCTGGTCGGCGGCAACTGGCGCCCGGTGGCCGAGGTCCGCGCGGCGGAACTGGGCAACAAGGCGGGCCTGGTGGGCGCGGCGGACCTGGCGAGGGAACCCGACCCGATCATGTAGACGACCTGTTCATGCAGACGCGCTTCAGGGGCGCGGGGCTGTATCAACGTGCGGCTATGCCGCGTGGGCGCGACCAGCCACGAACAACCGGCACTCGCGCACGATCCCCGCGCCCCGTCCCTTTGGGCGTAAATTGATCACATGTCGCTGCTCCCCAACTCGCGTACAGAACCCGACGGTTCCGCAGTCATCAGGGTCCTCAGCTACAACATCCGCTCCATGCGGGACGACACCGACGCCCTGGCCCGCGTCATCAAGGCCTGCGAGCCCGATCTCGTCCTCGTCCAGGAAGCCCCCCGCTTCTTCCGCTGGCGCAAGAAACTCGCCCGCCTGGCCCATGCCTCCGACCTCGTCATCGTCACCGGCGGAGCCACCACCACGGGCCCGGCCATCCTCAGCTCGCTCCGCGCGAGCGTCGAACGCACGGAGGACATCCTCCTGCCCCCCACCCCCGGCCTGCACCGCCGCGGCTTCGCCACCGCGGTCCTCCGGATCGCCGGCGCCCGCCTCGGCGTGCTCAGCTGCCACCTGTCCCTCCAGAAGGACGAGCGCTACGAGCAGTCCGGCATGCTGCTGGACCGGCTCGCCGGCCTGGGCGTGGAGCACGCGATCGCCGGCGGAGACCTCAACGAACGCCCCGAGGGCCCGGCCTTCCGCCGGCTGGCCGGCCGGCTGACCGACTGCCGGGCCGCGGCGCCCTGGGGCGGTGAGCACACCTGGACCCCCGCCGACCCCTACCAGCGCATCGACGCGATCTTCGCGACCGCCGGCATCGAGGTGCTGGGCTGCGGCGTGCCGTCCGGGCAGCCGGGGGTGTCCGACGCAGACCTGAGGGCGGCCACGGACCACCTTCCGGTCCTGGCCGCCCTCAGGGTGCCGGCTTCATCGGGGGCCTCCTGACGATCTCCGCAGAAGGCGCCTAGACGACCGCACCCCGCCCGGGGTCGTCGTCGTCCTCGTCGTCGGTCCGCATCCGCATCACCAGCGTCGCGAACCCGCCGAGGAACCCGCCGATCCCCAGCGTGGTCAGCCACCACGTCATGTCCCAGCCGAGCAGCACGGCCAGCAGGAGCAGCACCGGACCGCCGAGCACGCCGAGCCAGGCGAACTTCGAGGTCGGGTCGGCGGTGGGCAGCGGGGGCGGCTCCGGGGGCACGAAGTGGCCTTCGTCGTCCTCGTCGAAGTCGTCCTCGGCGGGCTCGGGCGTGGTGTAGTCACGCGGACCGACGCCGGGCGCGAAGGACACCGACCCGCCCAGGGGCTTCACGGGCGCGTCCCCGGGACTCTCGGCCTCCTGCGGCTCGGCGGGCTTGACGGCGTCCCCGGACTTCACGGCCGTGTCGCCCCGGTCGCCGTCGATCCCGGCTTCGTTGGGCCCGCTCGCCGGCAGGGCCAGGTCCTCGATCGACTTGAACGGCTTGGCGCCCGGCGGGTCCGGCGGCTCCTCGCCGTACCCGGCGACGATCGCCGCCCAGGCGGCCTCCTCGTCGAAGGGGACGCCCTTCTCGTCCGGCTCCCGGCCCTCGCGGTCGGAGTCGTGCTCAGCCACCTGCGGTCGTCCCTTCCTTGCCGAGCCCGGGCTCCTTGCCGAGGCCGGACGCGATGCGGCCGATGAACGCGAGGCTCTCCTCGTGGATCCGGTCCGCGTCATGGTCCAACGTGGCCACGTGGTAGCTCTGTTCCAGGATGACCTCTTTCACGTCCGTCGACGAGATGCGGCTGAGGATCCGGGCGGAGTCGACGGGCGGCACCACGTGGTCCTGCGGGCTGCGCATCAGCAGCACCGGCTGGGTCACCTGCGGCAGCTCGCGGTCCGTGGCCTGGAAGAACTGCCGCAGCGAGTGCGCCGCGTGCAGTGGCACCCGGTCGTAGCCGAGCTCCCTGCCGTCCGGCTTGGCGATGTCGCTGGCGATGCCCTTCGTCGCGGGGACGAGGTGGCGCAGCACGGGGAGGGCGTGCGCGGCCAGGCCGTGCACCTTGTTGGCGGGGTTGACGACCATGACACCGCGGACGGCGTCGCCGTGCTTCGCGGCCAGCCGCAGGGCCAGCGCGCCGCCCATGGACAGACCGGCCACGAAGACCGTCTCGCGGCGCTCGCACAGCAGGCGCAGCTCACGGTCCACCTCCGCGTACCAGTCCTGCCAGCCCGTGATCCGCAGGTCCTCCCAGCGCGTGCCGTGCCCGGGCAGCAGCGGCAGGGAGACGGTCATGCCGTGCTCGGCGAGGTGCTCCGCCCAGGGGCGCAGCGACTGCGGTGATCCGGTGAAGCCGTGGCAGAGGAGGACGGCGACCTCTCCGCCCTCGTGGTGAAACGGCTCGGCTCCGGCAAGGACCGGCACCTTCGGCCTCCTGGTCGTGAGAAGGGACTGACACGATCACGGAATGTCACGGAACGTCATGGAAGGGGTCGCACGTCGTTCGCGGGACCTTCACCGTACGCGACCGCACTGACACCGACCAGGGCCGTCGGAGCCTTTGACGGCGCTCCGGGTTATGGTCTGATCGACACATACAGGAGGCACTCGGTTGTTGTACGGCGCGATGAAGGTCACCATCGGGGGTCCGCTGAAGCTCGCCTTCAGGCCCTGGGTGGAGGGCCTGGAGAACGTACCCGCCGAGGGCGCGGCGATCCTGGCGAGCAATCACCTGTCGTTCTCCGACTCCTTCTTCCTGCCCGCCGTCCTCGACCGCAAGGTCACCTTCATCGCGAAGGCCGAGTACTTCACCACTCCCGGGGTGAAGGGCCGGATGACGGCCGCCTTCTTCAAGGGAGTCGGGCAGCTCCCCGTGGACCGCTCCGGTGCGCGCGGCGCGGGTGAGGCCGCCATCAAGAGCGGCATAGAGGTGCTGGAGCGCGGTGAGCTGTTCGGGATCTACCCGGAGGGCACGCGCTCGCCCGACGGGCGGCTCTACCGGGGCAAGCCGGGCGGCCTCGCGCGCGTGGCGCTCGCGACCGGCGCGCCCGTCCTCCCCGTCGCCATGATCGACACGGAGAAGATCCAGCCGCCCGGGAAGGTCATGCCGAAGCTGATGCGCCCCGGCATCCGCATCGGCAAGCCCCTGGACTTCAGCCGCTACCAGGGCATGGAGCACGACCGGTTCGTGCTGCGCGCGGTGACCGACGAGGTCATGTACGAGATCATGAAGCTCTCCGGCCAGGAGTACGTCGACATGTACGCGACGGCCATGAAGCGGCAGCTCTCGGAAGCGGCGAAGGCGGAGAAGGAAGCCGAGAAGGCGGCCAAGGCCGCTCTCGCGCGGGCGGAGAAGGAACAGGCCGAAAAGGAAAAGGCCCGGAAGGCACAGGCCGAGAAGGAACGGGCCGAGAAGGAACAGCAGACGGAGCAGCGGCGGTCCGAGCCCTAGCCGGGGCTTCGCCGGGGGGCAGGGGGAGATGGCCAAGCGCGAGCGTGTCATGAGGATGTCGGTCGAGCAGCCGCTGTGGCGTGCGCTCACCGCCTACCGGGTGCTCACGATGCTGTACGCGGTCGGCCTGTTCGCCACCGCCTACGACGAGTTCGTCCGCCCCTGGGTTGCGGTCGCCTACTTCGCCGTGCTGTGCGGCTGGACCCTGGCCACCCTGCCCCGGGTCGCGAACGCCGCCCGCTGCACCAAGCCGTTCCTCGCCGCCGACCTCACCATGGCCGTCACCGGCATCCTGCTCACGACCGTCGCCGACGCGCACGAGCGGGTCCAGGCGGGCGGCCCGACCCTGCCGTCGATATGGACCGCCGGTTCCGTCCTGGCCTTCGCCCTCAAGGGCGGCTGGCGTTGGGCGGCCCTGGCCTCCTCCCTGGTCGCCGTCGCCAACCTGGCCGAGCGCGGCAGCCCGGCCCGCGACACCGTCCACAACGTCATCCTGGTCTGCATCGCCTCCGTCGCCATCGGCTACGTGGTCGAGGTCGCCCGCGCCTCCGAGCGCACCCTCGCCCGCGCCCTGGAGATCGAGGCCGCCACGCGCGAGCGGGAGCGCCTGGCCCGGGACATCCACGACAGCGTGCTCCAGGTGCTGGCGATGGTGCAGCGCCGCGGGGCCGTGATCGGGGGAGAGGCGGCCGAGCTGGGCCGGATGGCCGGTGAGCAGGAGGTCGCGCTGCGCACCCTGGTCTCCGGCGGGCTCGTCCCGGTCTCGCGGGTCTCGGAGGACGCCGCCGAAGGCGCCCTCGTCCGGGCCGTCGAGGAGGAGCCGGAGCCGGAGCCGGGCGGCCCCGTCGACCTGCGGGCCCTGCTCGCGCCGTACGCCGGTGCCCGCGTCAGCCTCGCCGAGCCCGGCGCGCCCGTGTCGCTGGCACCGGCCGCCGCCCGGGAGGTGGCCGCCGCCGTCGGAGCGGCCCTGGACAACGTCCGCCGGCATGCCGGTGAGGACGCCCGCGCCTGGATCCTGGTCGAGGACGAGCCGGACGAGGTGATCGTCACCGTCCGGGACGACGGACCCGGCATCCCGGAGGGGCGGCTCGTGCAGGCCGAGGGCGAGGGACGGCTCGGCGTCGCCCTGTCGATCCGCGGCCGGCTGCGCGACCTGGGCGGCAGCGCGGAACTGATCTCGGTGCCCGGCCAGGGCACGGAGGTCGAGCTGAAGGTACCGAAGGACGCCACGGACACACGGGGGAAGGCGGAGCAGCGATGACGGAGACCAGCGCGGACCGGCAGGAGCCGATCAAGGTCATGGTCGTCGACGACCACCCCATGTGGCGCGACGCCGTCGCCCGCGACCTCGCCGAGTCGGGCTTCGAGGTCGTCGCCACCGCCGGCGACGGCGACCAGGCCGTACGCCGCGCCAAGGCCGCCGCACCCGACGTCCTCGTGCTCGACCTGAACCTGCCTGCCAAGCCCGGCGTCCAGGTCTGCAAGGAGGTCGTCGCCGCGAACCCCGCCCTGCGCGTCCTGGTGCTCTCCGCGAGCGGTGAGCACGCCGACGTCCTGGAGGCCGTGAAGTCCGGCGCGACCGGCTATCTGCTCAAGTCCGCCTCCACCGGAGAGCTCCAGGACGCGGTCCGCCGCACGGCCGTCGGCGACCCGGTCTTCACCCCCGGCCTCGCCGGACTGGTCCTCGGCGAGTACCGCCGGCTGGCCTCCGAGCCGGGCCCCGCCCCCGACACCGACGAACCCAAGGCGCCCCGGCTCACCGACCGCGAGACCGAGGTGCTGCGCCTGGTCGCCAAGGGCCTGAGCTACAAGCAGATCGCCGAGCGCCTGGTCATCTCCCACCGCACGGTGCAGAACCACGTCCAGAACACCCTCGGCAAGCTCCAGCTGCACAACCGCGTGGAACTCGTCAGGTACGCGATAGAGCGTGGCCTCGACGACGAGTGAGGCGCACGTCACACTGACCCTTCGTCAGACATCTGCGGCGAAGGGACTGTTCCATGCGCGTCGGAGTACTGACCGGAGGCGGCGACTGCCCCGGACTCAACGCCGTCATCCGGGCCGTCGTCCGCAAGGGCGTGCAGGAGTACGGCTATGACTTCACCGGCTTCCGGGACGGCTGGCGAGGACCCCTGGAAGGCGACACCGTCCGGCTCGACATCCCCGCCGTGCGCGGCATCCTGCCGCGCGGCGGCACCATTCTCGGCTCCTCGCGGACCAACCCGCTGAAAGTGGAGAACGGCATCCGCCGGATCAAGGAGACCCTCGCCGCTCTCGAGGTCGAGGCGCTCATCGCCATCGGCGGCGAGGACACCCTGGGCGTGGCCGCCCGGCTGTCCGACGAGCACGGCGTGCCCTGTGTGGGCGTACCCAAGACGATCGACAACGACCTGTCCGCCACCGACTACACCTTCGGCTTCGACACCGCCGTCGGCATCGCGACCGAGGCCATCGACCGGCTCCACACCACCGCCGAGTCCCACATGCGGGTCCTGGTCGTCGAGGTGATGGGCCGGCACGCCGGCTGGATCGCCCTGCACTCGGGCCTGGCCGGCGGCGCCAACGTCATCCTCATCCCCGAGCAGCGCTTCGACGTCGAGCAGGTGTGCACCTGGGTGACCTCCCGCTTCCGGGCGTCGTACGCGCCGATCGTGGTCGTCGCCGAGGGGGCGATGCCCAGGGACGGCGACATGGTCCTCAAGGACCAGTCCCTGGACTCCTTCGGGCACGTCCGGCTGTCCGGGGTGGGCGAGTGGCTCGCCAAGGAGATCGAGAAGCGCACGGGCAACGAGGCCCGCACGACGGTCCTCGGGCACGTCCAGCGCGGCGGCACCCCGAGCGCCTTCGACCGCTGGCTCGCCACCCGCTTCGGGCTGCACGCCATCGACTGCGTCCGCGACCGCGACTTCGGCCGGATGGTCGCCCTGCGCGGCACGGACATCGTCCGCGTCCCCATCGCGGACGCCACGGCCCGTCTGAAGACGGTGGACCCGGCGCTGTACGAGGAGGTCGGGGTCTTCTTCGGCTGACCGGGAAGGGGGGTGTCCGGGGGCGACAGCCCCCGGACGACTACACGGTCGTGTTGCGCACCCGGACCGTCAACTCCTGCACCACAGCCGTGCCGTTCAGTGTCAGGACCGACTCCGGGTGGAACTGCACACCGGCGAACCCCGGCCCTCGCACGGCATGCACCTCCCCGCTCGCGGCCCTGCTGACCTCGACCCCGTGCGCGGCCAGCTCCCGCGCCTCCTCGTCGTCGCAACGCGCCACGAAGCTGTTGTAGAAGCCGACGGTCTCCCGCCGCCCGAACAGCTCGATCTCCGTCTGCGCCCCCTGGTACGGCACGTCCTTGCGCACGATGTCCAGCCCCAGCTCGGCGGCGATCAGCTCGTGCCCGAGGCAGACGCCGAGCACGCCGTGGTTCTCGCCGCGGATCACCTCGGCGGTGAGCGAGCGCAGGAACCGCATCTTCGGATCGGTGAGATCGGCCGGATCCCCTGGCCCCGGGCCGAGCACGACGGGCCCCTCGTGCGCGAGCACCGCCTCCCGGAGCCCGTCCTCGTCGTAACCCCGGACGGACACCTCGAGGCCGCCCGACCGCAGCACGTGCGCGAGCATCGCCGTGAAGGTGTCCTCGGCGTCGACGACCAGGGCGTGCCCGGTGAGCCTCTCGGACCGCTCCTGCATCCGCAGCCAGAAGGGCGCGAGCGACGCCCGGCGTCCGTCGAGCGCGGCACGCACCCGGGGGTCGTCGGCCAGCCGGGGTCGCACGGACTCCTCGCGCGCCCTTCCTGGCCGCACGCCCAGCGCCGCCAGCACCCCCGCCGCCTTGGCGTGCGTCTCGGCCACCTCGCCCGCCGGGTCCGAGCCGCGCACCAGGGTCGCGCCGACCGGCACCCGCAGATGCCCGCCCGCGTCGATGTCGGCGGTGCGGATCAGGATGGGGGAGTCGAGGGTCTGGGACCCGCCCGGGTCCCGGCCGATCAGGGCCAGCGCCCCGGCGTAGTACCCGCGCCCGCCGCTCTCGTGCCGCTCGATCACCCGGCAGGCGTTCTGCACCGGCGAGCCGGTGACGGTCGCGGCGAACATGGTCTCCTTCAGCACCTCCCGCACATCCAGCGAGGACTTCCCGCGCAGCTCGTACTCGGTGTGCGCGAGGTGCGCCATCTCCTTCAGCCGGGGACCGATCACGACGCCGCCCATGTCACCGACGGTGCACATCATCTTGAGCTCCTCGTCGACGACCATCGACAGCTCCTCGATCTCCTTGCCGTCGGCGAGGAAGCCGAGCAGGTGCTCGGGGGTGGGCCCCTCGGCGGGGTAGCGGTAGGTGCCGCTGATCGGGTTCATGACGACCGTGCCGCCGGACATCCGCACATGCACCTCGGGGCTGGCCCCGACCAGCGTGCGGTCCCCGGTGTGCACGACGAACGTCCAGTACGCACCCCGCTCGCCCTCCAGCAGCCGCCGGAACAGCGCCAGCGCGTCGGCCCGCCCGAATCCGGGGATCTCGCCCTCGTAGGTCCGCCGGATCACGAAGTTCGCGCCCTCGCCCCGCCCGATCTCCTCGCGCAGCACGCGTCCGACGATCTCGCCGTACTCCTCGTCGGCGACATCGAAACCGCCGTCCTCGACGCGCACCTCGTGCGCCGGGAGCTGCTCCAGGGCCTCGGCCAGCGAGACCCCGTACGACTCCTCGGGGGTGAGGGCCAGCAGGGGCGTGCCGTCGTCGCGGACGTCGAAGCCGCGCTCACGGATCTGCCGGAAGGGCACCAGGGCGAGGCTCCGGTCGGGCAGGTCGGCGAGCCGGTCGTGCGGGGCGACCGGGCCGACCAGGACCTCGACCAGCTCCTGGTCGTGGCCCGGGGTGCGCCGGCGCAGCAGGGCGAACGGACGGGGGTCGTCCAGCAAGCCGAGCAGGTTCATGGGTCCGTACTCCATCTCGGTGAGAGAGGAACGGACCCCGGGAAACGCCGAAGGCCGCCCCTCGGGCGGCCTTCGCGAAGTCTTGAGTACGCGCAGTCAGCGGGCCGCCGGATGAGCGGTCCACCACCAGGTCTGGGTCGAATGCGCGAACATGCGACGCACCCTACCCCACGTCCGAGGAACGTACGCCGTGTCTCAATTGCTGGGCATGGGTCAGGACGCCCGACACGACCCCGTAATGTTGAGGTCGTGACCGTGAACGCTAAGACCAGCGCGAGTGCTGGCAACACCTGGCGAAACCTGCCCGCGGCGCAGCAGCCCGAGTACCCCGACACCGAGGCTCTGCGCGCAGTCGTTGCGGAGCTGGAGTCGTATCCGCCGCTCGTCTTCGCGGGCGAGTGCGACCAGCTGCGCGCCCGGTTGGCGTCCGTCGCCAAGGGAGAGGCGTTCCTGCTCCAGGGCGGCGACTGCGCCGAGGCCTTCGACGCGGTGTCCGCCGACCACATCCGCAACAAGCTGAAGACGCTGCTCCAGATGGGCGCCGTGCTCACGTACGCCGCGTCCGTGCCGGTGGTGAAGGTCGGCCGGATCGCCGGCCAGTACTCCAAGCCGCGCTCCAAGCCGACCGAGACCCGCGACGGCGTGACGCTGCCGACGTACCGCGGCGACTCCGTCAACGGCTTCGACTTCACCGAGGCCGCGCGCGTCCCGGACCCCGAGCGGCTCAAGCGGATGTACCACGCGTCCGCCTCCACGCTGAACCTGGTGCGCGCCTTCACCACCGGCGGTTACGCGGACCTGCGCCAGGTGCACGCCTGGAACCAGGACTTCGTGAAGTCGTCCCCGTCCGGCCAGCGCTACGAGCAGCTCGCCCGCGAGATCGACCAGGCGCTGAACTTCATGCACGCCTGCGGGGCCGACCCGGAGGAGTTCAAGACGGTCGAGTTCTACGCCTCGCACGAGGCGCTGCTGCTCGACTACGAGTCCGCGCTGACCAGGGTCGATTCGCGCACGGGGCAGCTGTACGACGTCTCCGGGCACATGGTGTGGATCGGTGAGCGCACCCGGCAGCTGGACCACGCGCACATCGAGTTCGCCTCGAAGATCCGCAACCCGATCGGCATCAAGCTGGGTCCGACGACGACGGCCGAGGACGCGCTGCAGTACATCGACCGTCTCGACCCGGACCGCGAGCCGGGCCGGCTGACCTTCATCGTCCGCATGGGCGCCGACAAGGTCCGCGACAAGCTCCCGGAGCTGGTCGAGAAGGTCACCGCCTCCGGTGCCACCGTCGCCTGGATCACCGACCCGATGCACGGCAACACCTACGAGGCGGCCTCCGGGCACAAGACCCGCCGCTTCGACGACGTGCTCGACGAGGTCAAGGGCTTCTTCGAGGTCCACAAGGCCCTCGGCACCCACCCGGGCGGCATCCACGTGGAGCTCACCGGCGACGACGTCACCGAGTGCGTGGGCGGCGGCGACGAGATCTTCGTCGACGACCTGCACCAGCGCTACGAGACGGCCTGCGACCCGCGGCTCAACCGCAGCCAGTCGCTCGACCTGGCGTTCCTCGTGGCCGAGATGTACAGGGACCAGTAACGGGTCCGCCTGTTACCGGAGCATGGACTGGGGCGCGGATCACACGATCCGCGCCCCTGGCCACTTTTGCGCTCCGGACCCGACGGGTAAGGTTAGGTTAGCCTCACCGATCAACGGGGACGGCACATCCGAGAACGACCCGTCGGGAGGTGGACCGCGTGTACGTCTGCAGTTGCTTCGGTATCACCGAGCAGCAGGTCAAGCAGCACGCGGACGGCGGCGCCTGCACCCCCCGCCAGATAGCCTCCGCCTGCAAGGCGGGCACCGACTGCGGGTCCTGTGTGCGCCGCATCCAGGCGATCCTGGGCAGGGGAGCCTGCCCTCGCCGTGACCTGGCCGACCAGGGCCGGCCGGTGCTCTCGGACCTCGAAGACGCCGCCTGACCCCGGCTAGCTCGGCTGCTCGATCTGCTGCGCGATGTACAGCGCCTCACCGAGCTTGTCGATCAGCTCCAGCTGCGTGTCCAGATAGTCGATGTGGTGCTCCTCGTCCTCGAGGATCGACTCGAAGAGGTTCGCGGACGTGATGTCGCCCTTGGTGCGCATCACCTCGATGCCGCGCTTGAGCCGGTCGATCGCCTCGACCTCGACCTGCCGGTCCGCCTGGAACATCTCGGTGACCGTCTGGCCGACCCGTACGTGGAAAAGTCGCTGGTAGTTCGGCAGGCCGTCCAGCATGAGGATGCGCTCGGTGATCTTGTCCGCGTGCTTCATCTCATCGATGGACTCTTCACGCGTGTACTTGGCGAGCTTGGTCCAGCCGTTGTTGTCCTGGATCCGGTAGTGCAGCCAGTACTGGTTGACCGCCGTCAGCTCGCCGGTCAACTGCTCGTTGAGGAATTCGAGGACCTCGGGGTCGCCCTGCATCGCAGAGGCTCCTTCCGCGCGGGGGAACTGGCAGGTTGCGCCGCATGATTCCACTGGTGAAGAAGATCGTCCAGTAAGTCTCCACTTAGTAAGTAAGGGCATGCTTAGTCGAGTTTGTCCCATTTCGGAGTGGGCCCGGTCAGGGGCATCACCCGGGGTCTGTCAGGATGGAGTCATGGGTCAGCCGCTGGAACACGAATCGGGAGAAGGGCGCGATCCAGCAGGAGCGACGCAGCCCGACCTGCCCCCGGGACAGCGGTTGCAACGCGGCTGGCCGGTCACGCACTACGGCCCCGTCCCCAAGTTCCGGCCCGAGCGCTGGGAGTTCCGGGTCTTCGGCGCCACCGCCGACGGCGGCAAGCACTGCTGGACCCACGAGGAGTTCACGGCCCTGCCCCACACCACCGTCGTGGCCGATCTGCACTGCGTCACGAAGTTCAGCATGCTGGGCGCCGAGTGGGGTGGCATCCCCGCGCGCACGCTCCTCGACCTCGCCCCGCCCGCGGACGACGTCACCCATGTGATGGTGTGGGCCGAGTACGGATTCAGCTCCAACCTCCGGCTGTCCGACTTCGCCGGCGAGCAGGTCCTCTTCGCCACCCACAAGGACGGCGAGCTGCTCACCGCCGAGCACGGTTTCCCGCTGCGCCTGATCGTTCCCCACCTCTACGCCTGGAAGGGCCCCAAGTGGGTGCGCGGCGTGGAGTACATGACCGCCGACCGGCGTGGGTTCTGGGAGGAACGGGGCTACCACAACATCGGCGACCCCTGGCAGGAGCAGCGCTACTCCTACCAGGAGCTGCCCGGGGACGGCCCCGACCTCTGACGGCTCTGCCGTCGCTGACGGTCTCAGCCGTCGCGCAGCTTCTTCAGCCGTTCCACGTCGGCCGCGTGCCCCTGCTTGCCGCCCGGCGTCTCGATGATCAGCGGCACGCCCTCGGTCGCCGGGTGCGTCATCAGGGCCCGGAACGGGTCCTCGCCGATGTGGCCGACGCCGATGTTCTCGTGCCGGTCCTTGTGGGCGCCGACCACGTCCTTGGAGTCGTTGGCGTGGATCAGCTTCAGCCGGCCCTCGCCGACCGTGTCCACCAGCAGGTCCAGCGTCCGGTGCATGCCGGCGGGGCCGGTCAGGTCGTGCCCGGCCGCGAAGATGTGGCAGGTGTCCAGGCACACGCCGAGCATCGGGTGGGCGTCCAGCGCCTCGAAGTACGGGCCGAAGTCCCACGTCTGCGAGCACAGCGAGGCTCCCTGGCCCGCGGTCGACTCCAGCAGCAGGAACGGGTCGTCGTCGTGGGTCAGCTCGTCCAGCAGCGGCAGCAGGTGTTCCCGTACCTGCTTCAACGCCACCGACCGCTCCCGGCCGCCGGTCGCGCTGCCGGTGTGCACGACCACGCCCAGCGCGCCGATCTCCCGCCCGCGCCGCAGCGAGTGCCGCAGCGACTCCACCGACCGCTCCACGGTCGCCTCGGTGTGCGAGCCGAAGTTGATGAGGTAGGGAGCGTGCACATAGGCCGGGACCGACTCGGCCGCGCACGCCGCGCGGAACGCCTCGTCCTGCTTGGGGTTTCCGGTCGGCGTGGCCCAGCCGCGCGGGTTGGCCACGAAGACCTGGACGGCCTCCGCCTTGAGGTCACGGGCGTACGACAGGCCTACGGAATGGAGCCCACCGGCCACGGGGACATGGCCGCCCACCGGGTTGCGGGAGGCGCCGGACAGCTGACTGTTCACCCGTTCAGGGTGTCATGCGTCCGGCCCTGCTCCGTCCACGGGCTCCCGCCCGCCGTCGTCACCTGATCTTGATGGTGATCGTCGAGCCCTTGGGCGCGCTCTGGCCACCCTCGACGGACTGGCTCTTGACCTCGTCGCCGAAGATGCCGAACAGCCCGCGGTCCTCGTCGACCTCGAACCCGGCGCCCTCCAGCGCCTGCCGGGCGTCGTCGACGCTGTCGCCGACCACGTCCGGGACCTCGATCATCTCGGGGCCCTTGGACAGCGTCAGCGTCACGGTGTCGCCCTCGGCCGCGGGGCCGCCGGACGCCGGCGACTGGCGGACGACCTGGCCCTTGTCGTACTCGGAGGAGGTGACCCGCTCGGTGGCGATCTTCACCTTCAGGCCGGCCTCCGTCAGCTCGGACCTCGCGTCGGCCTCGTCCGAGCCGGTGACGTCGGGGATGTCGATGCGGGCGCCCTTGCTGACGACCAGCGCGACACCCGTGCCCGCGCGCACCTTCGTGCCGTCCGCCGGGCGGGCGGTGATCACCGAGCCGCGCGGCACGTCCTCGCTGAACTCCCGGGTGATCATGCCCGGCTCCAGCCCGTCCTCCTTCAGCAGGCCGCGCGCCTTGTCCAGCTTCTGGCCGGCCAGGGCGGGCACCCGCACGGTCTCTGGGCCGTCGGAGACGGTGATGCCCACCGCGTCGTTGCCGCGGATGCGCGTCCCGGCCTTGGGGTCGGTGCTGATGATCTGGCCGCGCTCGACGGTGTCGCTGTAGGCGTGCTTCACCTTGCCGAGCTCGAGACCGGCGTCCTGCAGCCGGTCCTCGGCCTGCTCCTGGGTCTTCGCCAGCAGCGGGGGGACCTCGGTGAACTGGCCGGAGTTGATGTACCAGATGCCGGCGCCGAGGCCGAGCACGAGCAGGACGGCGACGACGATCGCCGCCGGGCCGCGCCGGGAGCCCGGGCGGCGCCGGGCCGGCGGGGGCGGCGGCGGGGACGCGAGGCGGCTGGTGCGGTTGAGGGCGGCCCCGGAGGCTTCGTCGTCCTCGTCGACCGGCAGCGGGCGCGGGGTGGTCAGGGCACGCGGGAGCACGGTCGTCCGGTCGTCGCCGTTGTCGTGGTCCACGGCGAGCGCCTGCGGCGGCATCGCGTCCAGCTGGTCCTCGCTCAGCCGGCCGCGTCCGTCACGGACCTGCGCGAGCAGCGCCACCGCGTCGTAGGGGCGGACAGCCGGGGTGCGGGCCGTCGCCGAGGCCACCATCTCGTCCAGCTCGTACGCCATGCCGGGCACGGCGGCCGAGGGCGGGGGCACGTCCTCGTGCAGGTGCTTGTAGAGGATCACGGCGGGTGAGTCCCCGTCGTGCGGCTTGTCCCCGGTCAGCATCTCGTACAGCATCACGCCGCACGCGTACACGTCGACGCGGGGATCGGCGGTGCCGTCCTCTATCTGCTCCGGCGCGAGGTACGAGACCGTGCCGAGGACGGTGCCGGTGGTGTTCGTCACCGTGTCCACGGCCCGGACGAGCCCGAAGTCGGCGACCTTCACCCGGCCGTCGTCCCCTATCAGGACGTTCTCGGGCTTCATGTCGCGGTGCACGAACCCGGCGCGGTGCGCGGCGCCCAGCGCGGCCAGCACCGGCTCCAGGATGTCCAGCGCGGCGCGCGGCTGCAGGGCCCCGCGCTCGCGCAGCACGTCGCGCAGGGTGCAGCCCGCCACGTACTCCATCGCCAGGTACACGTACGAACCGTCGGTGCCCTGGTCGAAGACCTGCACCACGTTCGGGTGGGCCAGCCGGGCCACGGACTTCGCCTCGCGGATGAACCGCTCGACGAACGAGGCGTCGACCGCGAGCGCGGGGTGCATCACCTTGAGCGCGAGGACCCGGTCGAGCCGGGTGTCCACGGCCCGGTAGACCGTGGCCATCCCGCCGACCGCGATCCGCGAATCGATGCGATACCGGCCGTCGAGCACCTGCCCGACCAAGGGGTCCTGAAGGGTCGTGTCCACGCAGGCGAGTGTACGAGCCGACACCGACAGCTCTCCCGCCCCGCCCGATTTCGGGGCGCGACTGCAGCCGACCTGTGACGTGTGGACGGGCCCCTACTGGAAAGCGGGCCGCTCCGGGTCCAGGGCGGCCATTCCCTCCGTCGGCGACGACGCCTCCGCGAAGTGCCGCCGGGGAATACGCCCGGCCCGATAGGCCAGCCGCCCCGCCTCCACGGCATGCCGCATCGCGTCGGCCATCAGCACCGGCTCCTGCGCCCGCGTCACCGCCGAGGCGAGCATCACACCCGCGCACCCCAGCTCCATCGCCAGCGCCGCGTCCGAGGCCGTACCCGCGCCCGCGTCGAGGATCACCGGCACGCGCGCGTGCTCCACGATCAGCTGGAAGTTGTGGGGGTTGCGGATCCCCAGGCCGGAGCCGATCGGCGACCCCAGCGGCATGATCGCAGCGCAGCCCACGTCCTCCAGCCTCCGGGCCAGCACCGGGTCGTCGTTGGTGTACGGCAGCACCGTGAACCCGTCGTCGACCAGGGTCTCGGCCGCCTCCAGTGTCTCGATCGGGTCCGGCAGCAGCGTGCGCTCGTCGGCGATGACCTCCAGCTTGACCAGGTCGGTGCCGAGGGCCTCGCGCGCCAGACGGGCCGTGAGGACGGCCTCGCCGGCGGTGAAGCAGCCCGCCGTGTTGGGCAGCACCCGGATACCGAGCCGGTCGAGGACGGACAGCACCGAGCCGTGCACCGAGGCGTTCACCCGGCGCATCGCGACGGTCGTCAGCTCCGTCCCCGAGGCGACGAGCGACCGCTCCAGCACATCCAGGCTGGGCGCTCCGCCCGTGCCCATGATCAGACGGGAGCTGAACGACGTACCACCGAGGGAGAACGGATCGTCGGCCATGGTCAGCCTCCTTGGACGGCGGTGAGGACTTCCACGCGGTCTCCCTCGGCCAGGGGCGTGGCGGGCCACTGCGTGCGCGGGACGACGGTCTCGTTGAGGGCGGCGGCCACGCCCGAGGGCGAGGCGGTGAGCGACCTCACGACGGTGTCGAGAGCCGTGCCGGGCCGGACGTCCCGGGGCTCCCCGTTGACGGAGATGTTCATGCGGGCTGCTCCGAGAGTGCGGTGGCGGGACTGAAGCGCTTCGGCGTGAAGGGGCGCGCCTCCTCGGGGAGTTCGCCCGTCGCCAGGACGTGCGCCATGGCGTCGCCGGTCACGGGTGTGAGCAGGACGCCGTTGCGGTAGTGGCCGGTGGCCAGCAGCAGCCCTTCCAGACCGGTCGGGCCCAGCAGCGGCGCGTTGTCGGGTGAGCCGGGCCGCAGCCCGGCCCGGGTCTCGGTGAGCGGCAGCTCGGTGATGCCCGGGACCAGTTCGTGCGCGTCCCGCAGCAGCTCGTACACGCCGCCCGCGGTCACGGTGGTGTCCCAGCCCAGCTCCTCGCTGGTCGCCCCGACGACGAGCTCGCCGCTCGCGCGCGGCACCAGGTAGACGTGGCTGCCGCGCACCACCGCGCGCACGGTCCGGTTCAGGAACGGCCCGTGCCGCCGCGGCATGGTCAGCCGCAGGACCTGCCCCTTCACCGGCCGCACGGGAGGCAGCACGTCCTGCGGAACGCCCGCGAGCCGCCCGCTGAGGCTGCCCCCAGCGAGCACCACCTGCCCGGCTGCCACCGCGCTCCCGTCGGCCAGGACGACACCCGTGGCCCGGTCCCGGACGACGGTCAGCCGCTCCGCCCACGTCCGGTGGAAGACCACGCCGGCCCGCTCGCACGCGGCGACCAGCGCCCCGGCCAGCCGCCGCGGGTCGATCTGGTGATCGCCGTCGACCCGCAGCCCGCCGCGCACGCCCGGCGCGAGCATCGGCTCCAGGCGTCGGCACTCGCGGCCCGACAGCCACTGCGACTCCAGCCCCGACTGCTGCTGCAGGGCGTGCAGTTCGCGCAGGTGGGCCCGGTCGTCGGCGTCCAGGGCCACGGCGAGCGTGCCGCAGCGGCGGTAGCCGAGGTCCTGGCCGGTCAGCTCGGTGAGCTCGGCGGCGAAGTCCGGGTAGCGGCGGGCCGAGACGAGGTTCAGGCCGAGCAGGGTCTGCTCGCCGTAGTGCAGTTCCGTGACGGCGGCCAGCATGCCGGCCGCCACCTGTGCGGCTCCGCCGCCGGGCTCGGGGTCCACGACGGCGGTGGTGAACCCGCGTTGCGCGGACCGCCAGGCCGTGACCAGGCCGATGATCCCGCCCCCGATGACGAGGACGTCCGACGGTGCGGACGTGGACGTAGGCGACATGGGCGTCCAGCCCCTCCCTTCGCCGGCATGACCCGGATCAGGTTCGTACGGTCGGAGGCCGCCAGCCTCCCTCTCAGCCCGGTGCGTCCGGGCTCCCGCGAGTGCTTTACGTTGGCCACCCTAGCCCGATGCCGTATCCCGCAGTAAGGGAGCCTCCGACCATGGCCCGATCCCTCGACGGTCTCGTCCTCGCCCCGGTCGCCGACCAGGCACCCGGTCAGGTGGGCACCCGCACCCGCTTCACCTACCACGAGCGGCAGGGCGAGATCTGGGCCGAGTACACGGGCGGCGACGTCGTACGCGGGCATCTCGTGGGTACCCGGAAGGGTGACCGGCTGGACTTCCGGTACGTCCAGCTCAAGCGGGACGGCACCACGTCCTCGGGGCACTGCGTCTCGACGGTCGTGGAGCTGCCCGACGGGCGGGTGCGGCTGGAGGAGACCTGGGAGTGGGAGTCCCAGCGGGGTGAGGGCACGAGCGTTGTGGAGCAGGTCACGGCGCATGAGCACTGACTGACAATTCGTCAGGTGTCTATGGTGATCAGGTGAGCGAGCAGACGCAGCAACCAGGTTCGTCCGCGCCGCGGCGCGTCGTCGTGGCGGGCGCGGGCATGGCCGGGGTGCAGACCGCCGTCGCCCTGCGCGAGCAGGGTTTCGCCGGGGACGTGATCCTGATCGGCGCCGAGCCCCACCAGCCCTACGACCGGCCCCCGTTGTCCAAGGCCGTCCTGCTCGGCAAGTCCGAGGGCTCCGCCTTCGACGTCGACTTCGAAGCCCTCGGCATCGAACTGCGGCTCGGCTGCGAGGTACTGGGCCTGCGCCCCGCCGCCCACGAGCTCGACACCGAGGACGGGCCCGTGCCCTACGACGTCCTGGTCGTGGCGACCGGCGCCGAACCGGTCCGGCTGCCGGGCGCGGAGGGCGTGCCCGGCGTGCACCTGCTGCGCACCCTGGACGACGCCGAGCGGCTGCGGCCGGTGCTGGCCCGCCGGCACGACATCGTGGTCGTCGGCGCGGGCTGGATCGGCGCGGAGTTCGCCACGGCCGCGCGCGAGGCGGGCTGCGCGGTGACCGTCCTCGAGGCCGCCGAACGGCCCCTCGCCGGGGCACTGCCCGCCGAGGTCGCCGCCCCGATGGCCGGCTGGTACGCCGACGCGGGCGCGGTCCTGCGGACGCACGCGCGCGTGGCGCACGTCGAGCCCGGCGCCGTTCTCCTCGACGACGGCTCGCGACTGCCCGCGGACGCGGTCGTCGTCGGCATCGGCGCCCGTCCCGCGACGGCCTGGCTGGCGGGCTCCGGGGTCGAGCTGGGCGCCCATCGCGAGATCGTGGCCGACGAGCACCTGCGCTCCAGCGCTGTGGACGTGTACGCGGTCGGCGACTGCGCCTCGTTCCCCTCCGGGCGCTACGGCGAGCGGCTGCTGGTCCACCACTGGGACAACGCCCTCCAGGGGCCGCGCACGGTGGCCCGGAACATTGTCGGCCGGGCCGCGGGGGAGGCGCCGGCGGTGTACGACCCGGTGCCGTACTTCTGGTCCGAGCAGTTCGGGCGGTTCGTCCAGTACGCCGGGCACCACGCGGACGCGGACACCACCCTGTGGCGGGGCGACCCCTCCGGACCGGCCTGGACGGTGTGCTGGCTGCGCGGGGAGCGGCTCGTCGCGCTGCTGGCGGTCGGCAGGCCCCGGGACCTGGCGCAGGGCCGCCGCCTGATCGATTCGGGCGTGCCGATGAACCCGGTGCTGCTGAGGGATCCGGCCAGACCCCTGAAGGCGGCCACGGCGTAGGTGACCGGGCCGTCGCGGGGCCGCGGGGCGGTGCCGACGGGGGGGCGCGGCCGCCCGGCCGGACCGCGCCGACTTCCGACTGTCAGTGGTAAATGGCAGGCTGGATCCCGTGACCGAGATTGACGCAAAGATCGAAGCTCTCGTCCCCGCCTGGCTCACCCTCCCCGACATCGCCGAACAGTTCGGCGTCGAGGTGACACGTGTGCGGCAGCTGGTCAAGGACGGCCAGCTCATCGCCGTACGCCGTGGTGAGAACCGCGCGCTGCACGTCCCTGCCGCCTTCATCGACGGGGACAAGGTCGTCAAGGGCCTGTCCGGGACCCTGACGCTCCTGCGGGACGACGGCTTCACGGACGAAGAGATGCTGGAGTGGCTCTTCACCCCGGACGACAGCCTGCCCGGCACCCCTGCGCAGGCGCTCAGCGAGAATCGCGGCACGGAGGTGAAGCGCCGCGCCCAGGCGCTCGCGGTCTGACCCGGCTGCGACGGGACAACCGTCCGGTGCCGTGTGTGCGGGGCCGGACCTGAACAACCGCCCGACGTGGGGGCCGTGGCCCGTGGGGTCACGGCCCGGGGTGACTCGCGTCCCTTCCGCCCGGGCGTATCCGGGCCCGGGGGCGGGCGTAGGGTGCCCGAGGCGTTCGCGGCAGGACAGGGGCGCTCCGGAACAGGGGCGCTCCCGCACCCGGAAGCCACCGATCCGCGGGCGCGTGCGCACCCGCACGCCACCGACACCCTGGGGGACACGCATGACCGGCACCGCAGCCGCCACCGCTCGGGCCCAGCTCGCCGACGCCCGGGTCTACCTCTGCACCGACACGCGCAAGCGGCAGGGCGACCTCGGGGAGTTCCTCGACGCCGTGCTGTCCGGCGGCGTCGACATCGTGCAGCTGCGGGACAAGGGCATGGAGGCCGGTGAGGAGCTGGAGCACCTGGCCGTCTTCGCCGACGCCTGCGCCCGGCACGGCAAGCTGCTCGCGGTCAACGACCGGGCGGACGTCGCCCACGCCGCCGGCGCCGACGTCCTGCACCTCGGCCAGGGCGACCTCCCGGTCCCCGCGGCCCGCGCGATCCTCGGCGACGACGTCCTGATCGGCCGTTCCACCCACGCCGAGTCCGAGGCCGCCACGGCCGCCGTGCAGCAGGGCGTGGACTACTTCTGCACCGGCCCGTGCTGGCCGACCCCCACCAAGCCCGGCCGCCACGCCCCCGGCCTGGACCTCGTCCGCCACACCGCCGGCCTCGGCACCGACCGCCCCTGGTTCGCCATCGGAGGCATCGACCTCTCCAACCTCGACCAGGTCCTGGCAGCGGGCGCCCGGCGCGTGGTCGTCGTACGGGCGATCACCGAGGCCGACGACCCGGGGGCCGCGGCGGCCGAGTTCGCGAAGCGACTGCGGGGGGCGTAGTTACGACGGTTTGTCCAAGGGATGGACAACAAGCGGACAATCCGGGCAAATGTCGGCCCCCGGTTGGGGGACCGACCACCCCTGGCTAACCTGCCGGTATGGCCCTCGGCACCGCATCCATCAGGTCGGACCACGCCCGCACCGTCCGCGACATGCTCGCGACCGGCAAAACGACCTACTCTTTCGAGTTCTACGCCCCCAAGACCCCGAAGGGCGAGCGGAACCTGTGGAACGCGCTGCGCCGGGTCGAGGCCGTGGCACCCGACTTCGTCTCCGTCACCTACGGCGCGGGCGGTTCCACCCGCGCGGGCACGGTCAAGGCGACCGAGGCGATCGCCTCCGACACCACCCTCACCCCGATCGCCCACCTCACCGCGGTCGACCACTCGGTGGCCGACCTGCGCAACATCATCGGCCAGTACGCCGACGCCGGGATCCGCAACATGCTCGCCCTGCGCGGCGACCCGCCCGGCGACCCGATGGGCGACTGGGTGCCGCACCCCCGGGGCCTGGCCTACGCCGCCGAACTCGTCGAGCTGATCAAGGCCTCCGGCGACTTCTGCGTGGGCGTCGCCGCCTTCCCGGCGATGCACCCGCGCTCCGCCGACTGGGACGCCGACGTCCGCCACTTCGTCGACAAGTGCCGGGCGGGCGCGGACTACGCCATCACGCAGATGTTCTTCCAGCCGGAGGACTACCTCCGGCTGCGCGACCGGGTCTCGGCCGCCGGCTGTGACACCCCGATCATCCCCGAGGTCATGCCGATCGCGAGCGTGAAGACGCTGGAGCGGATCGGGTCGCTCACCAACGCCGCGTTCCCGCCCGCCCTGAAAGAGCGGATCCTCGCGGCACAAGACGATCCGGCCGCTGTACGCTCCATTGGGATCGAATTCGCCACGGAGTTCTGTGCGCGGCTGCTCGCCGAGGGCGTGCCCGGATTGCACTTCATCACGCTCAACAACTCCACCGCGACACTCGAGATCTACGAGAACCTGGGCCTGCACCACTCATCGCAGGCCTAGACCGTTCGCACCGGTATACGACACACTGCGTAACGGCCACTGGGAGAGGGGCGTACATGGGCTGGACGGTCCTCTACATCGCGTTCGGCATCGTCGCGCTGTGGCTGCTGGGCGAGGTGCTGCTGCAGTACAAGGCGCGGCTGCGCTGGCGTCTGCTGGCCTTCGCCGGGTTCCTCGGTGTCGTCGTCGGTGTCCTGATTCCGTCGGTCGTCGTGATCGGACTGGGCGCGGCCGCCTTCGCGGTCGGGCAGACGTACGTCACCCTGTCGTTCCGCAGCGGCTTCGCGTCCGGCTGGGCGATGAACGCGCCCGCGCTGGGCGGCAGCAAGCGCCGCCGCGGTGAGCGGGGCCGCCAGGAGCCGACCCTGGAGGTCTCCGGCCTGGAGGCCGAGGGCGGCTACGACGACGAGGCCGCCGGCGCCTACCGCCGCGACCCTGCCGCCCACCGTCAGGACGACGACTACGACCGCGACGACGTCTTCACCCCCGCCCGCCCCGCCCACGACCCGACGGCCGCCGAGACCACGGCCGTCTACGAGCCGCAGCCCATGCCTGAGGACACCGGCTCCTACGGCGTCTACGGCAACGGGTACCAGGCCGCGGGCCAGCAGCCCCACGACCAGTACGCGACCCAGGCGGCCGACCAGTCGTACTCCTACGACTACTCCGGCTACGGCCAGCAGCAGGGCTACGACGCCACGGGCCAGCAGCAGTACGCCGCCTACTCCGACCCGTACATCGGCTCCTCGAACTACGGCCAGGGCTCCTACGACACCACGTACGGTGACCAGCAGTACTACGGCCAGCAGGGCTACACCCAGGACCAGTACACCGGCACCTACGGCGGCGAGACCCCGCCCGGCGGGGTGTGGGTCCCGCAGCAGCGCAACACCGACGAGTACGGGCAGGAACTGCCGCCGGAGCAGCCGTACCCGTACCAGGGCGGCGGGCAGCAGCCGCAGGGGAACGGCTACGACGAGCAGTACCGTTTCTGAAGCCCGGACCCCCCTGGGGCGGCACGTTCACTGAGAGCCGCGGAACTCCGGCCCCTCCACGATCAGTCCCGCGACCAGCGCGCCCGACATGCCCGCGTGCGGCAGTCCGCCGCCGGGGTGGGTCCAGCCGCCCACGGTGAACAGACCGGGCACCCGCGTGCTGTTGGACGGGTGCAGCAGCCGCCCGCCGGCCGCCGCCAGGGCCGGCACGGGTACCGCCCCGCTCTCTTCGCCCGTCGCGTCCGCGATGTCGGCCGGGGTGCGCACCTCGTGCCACAGGAGCCGGTCGCGCAGGCCGGGGACGGCCCGCTCGGCGACGGTGATCACATGGTCGGTCAGATCGTCGCCGGACCGGTCGAGCCGGGCGGGCACCACCGTCGTCAGGGTGACCGACTCGTGGTCCTCCGGGGCGAGTCGCGGGTCGTCGGGCCGCAGAACCGTGACCGTGGGGTGCGGGTCCCGCGCCGCCGTGCCGAAGAGGGCGTCCAGCTCCGCGTCACGGTCGCGCGCATGGACCACCGTGCGGTGAGCCGTGCCCTCGGGGCGGGCGCCGCGCAGGGCGAGCAGCACCGTCAGCCGGCTGGCCGCGGCGGGCTGCGGCAGCACCTCGCCGTCGCCCCGCAGCGGGGTCCCCTCCGTCAGCCGCTCCAGGACGCCCGGTGCGACACCGGCCACCACGAAGTCCGCCTCCGCGACCGACCCGTCGGCGAGTTCCACCCCCGACGCCCGGCCGTCCTTCTGCCGCACACCGGTGACGTCGGCGCCGAAGTGAAACTCGACCCTGCGCGCCAGGCACCGCTCGTACACCGCCCGCGCCAGCTCGCGCAGGCCGCCGCGCACGTACCAGGTGCCGAAGGCGTGCTCCATGTACGGCAGGACGGCCGCGCTCGCCGGGGTGACCCGGGGGTCCAGGCCATGGCCGAGGGCGTGACTCTCCAGGAGCGCCGTGAGCCGGGCGTCGCGCAGCTCCCAGGCGCCGATCTCGGCGAGGGTGGCGGCCCGGCGGGTGCGCAGCAGCCGCTTGTGGGGCACCGACGGGTAGGGCTCACGCGCGGCCAGCACCTGCCAGTTCGGCCACAGCGGCTCCTCCAGCAGCGGCCGGCGGGTCCGGTCCCAGGCCTCGCGGGCCCGGACCAGGAAGTCGCCCCAGCGCTTCCCGGCGTCCGCGCCCAGCGCCTCGTCCAGGGCGGCCACGACCCCCGCGCGCGAGGCGTTCGGCAGCGACACCTCGGTGCCGTCCGCGAACACGTGCCGCGACGACGGGTCGACCTGGACCAGATCGACACAGGACTCCAGCGGCTCCTTGCCCGTCTTGACGAACAGGTCGCGGTAGACGGCCGGCAGCGGCAGCAGACCGGGGCCCGTGTCGAAGGAGAAGCCCTCGCGCTCGAAGCGGCGCAGCGCACCGCCGTAGGTGTCCGTCCGCTCGTACACCGCCACCCGGTGGCCCGCCACGGCCAGCCGGGCGGCAGCCGTCAGCGCGCCCATGCCTGCGCCGATCACCGCAATCCGTGCCATGCCGGCGACTTTATCGGCCGCCACCGACAACCCCGGCCGGTGGTCTTGCGAGTACGGGCACGGAGGCGAACGTGACCAGGCGGCGGCGGTGCGTCGTGGGGCCCCGTGCGCAGGAGTGAGTACGCCTACCTAGCCGCTGAGTTGAGTACGCGCGCGGATGGGGGACGTCCCGCGCGGACGAGAGAGTGGAGGCACGGAGAGGGGCACGGCTCCGGCACCGGCGACACGGGGCGCCGGAACGGAGCCGGCCCACGATCCGCTCCTTCCGCCGGCGGTGTCGGCGGGAGCGAGGCACGGGGGAAACCGGGGGACGACCGAACGGGGGTCGTGCGGGGGGACGCACGGGGGAGCACGGAAGGCGCCGGTTCGAGGTGGCCCGCGGGGGACGCGGCCACATCGGACCGGCGCTTTCACATGTGCTGCTTTCACATGTGCTGCTTCTACATGTGGGGCGCGGCTCCGCTCAGCGGCAGCCGCTGACCCGCCCCTGCAGGAGCCGGGACAGTGCCGCGTGGACGTCGTCCAGGGAGCGTTCCGCCTGGAAGGACTTCCAGTCGAGAGCGGCCACCAGGACCATGCCGACCAGCGCGGACGCCGTCAGCGGGATGTCGATCTCCTCGCTGAACTCACCGCCCTCGACACCGTCGCGCAGCACGTCCTCCACGACCGCGACGGCCTGCTGCCGGACCACCATCAGCGTGGACTGCCAGGTCCGGTTGGTGCGCCACAGCTCGGCCACGTAGAGCTGGGTGAAGGCCGGATAGCGGTCGATGAAGACCAGCCCCGCCCGGATCATCGCGTCCAGGGCGTCGACCTTGCTGCCGCCCTCCCGCGCGGTGCGGTCGGCCGCTTCCCGCAGGGAGGCGGTCAGCAGACTCACTCCGTGCCGCAGCAGTTCCTCGAAGAGAACGGACTTGCTCGCGAAGTTGTAGTAGACCGTGCCCTTCGCGACCCCCGCACGCTCGGCGATCTCGTCCACGGTGGTGGCGGAGAACCCCTGCTCGGCGATGAGCGTGACGGCTGCCTCGTAGAGCTTTTGCCGGGTGGCCTCGCGGCGCGTGCTGCCGCCCGACGCGGCACTGCTGCTTTCCATGGTCCTGATTGTCACAGGAACCTCTCCAGGGGAGGTGACGGTGGGGCTCACAGGCTCAGCTCCGGGTGCAGCCGGTCCAGCGTCCACACCTGGCGCCGGCGGGCCGCCACGGCGGTCAGCGCGAGCGCGCCCGCGGTGAAGGCCGTCAGCACCACGCACGCGTGCCACACCGGTTCGAGTCCACCGCCGGTGATGAGCCGCCTGAGTGCCTCGACGACGTAGCTCATCGGCAGGAACGGGTGGAGCGCGTTGAAGAACCCGGGGCTGGTCTGGACGGGGTACGTGCCGCCCGCCGAGGTCAGCTGGAGCATCAGCAGCGCGAGGACGAGGATCCGGCCCGCCGCGCCGAAGCGCGCGTTCAGCCACTGCACGATCGCCGCGAAGCACGCCGTCACCAGGAACAGGAAGCCCACGGTCCCGGCCGCCCGCGCCATCTCCAGACCGACCGCCCAGTGCAGCACCGACATCAGCGCCACGGTCTGGAGCACCCCGATCGCCACCACCGGCAGCCAGCCCGCCAGCGCGATCCGCCACGCCGGTGCGCCCGCCCCGAGCGCCCGCCGGTTCATGGGGGCGATCAGCATGTACGCCACCATCGCGCCCACCCACAGGGACAGCGGGATGAAGTACGGGGCGAAGCCGGTGCCGTAGTTGGGAGCCTTGTGCATGTCGTGCGAGGCGAGCCGCACGGGGTCGGCCATGACCTCGGTGCGCCGGTCGCGGTCCTGCTCGTCGTAGTCGGGGATCTTCTCCGCCCCGTCGTGCAGACCGCCGGCGAGCTTGCCGGAGCCGTCGACGAGCTTGTAGATGCCGCCGTTGAGATCGTCCGCGCCCGTCTTCAGCTTGCCGACGCCCTTGTCCAGGTCGACGGCGCCGGTCTTGGCCGTGCCGATCCCCTTGTGCAGCTTCTTCGCACCGGCGGCGACCTCGGCCGCCCCGTCGTTCAGCTTGTTGATCTTCTTGACGGCGTCGGCGAGGTCCTCCGAGAGATGCGGTGCGCGGTCCGCGAGGGCCTGCGACTGCTTCTGGAGGGTGGCGAGGTTCTTGTCGAGCTTGTCCAGGTCGCCGTCCTGGTCCGCGATCAGCGTGTTGAGGTCGTCCGCGATGGTGGTCACGTCGGCGGCGGCGTCCTTGGCCTTCTTCAGGTCGGAGCAGGCCGCGTCGGGCAGGGCGGGGTCGTCGCAGCGCCGGGCGTAGACGTCGGTCAGCGTGCCGGACGCGGCGCGGGCGCCCTTGGCGGCGGTCGGGGCCGTCTTCACCAGGGTGTCCAGGTGCTTGCGGATCAACCCGGAGGAGTCGGCGACCAGTTGGGCGGTGTCACCGATGGTCTTCTCGTTGCCCTTCAGGAAGGGGCCGACCTTGTCGGCGGTGCCGTTGACCCGGTCGGCGAGCTTCTGCGTGCCCTCGGCGACCTGCTTCGAGCCGTCCTCCAGGTCGCCCGCGCCGGTGTGGAGCTTCTTCAGGCCGGTGGAGAGCTTGCCGCTGCCGTCCTTGGCGTCCTTCAGGCCGTCGGCGAGGTCCTTGGACCCCTTCTCGGCCTTGTCGATGCCGCCGTTGAGCCGGTCGGCGCCCTTCGCCGCCTTCACGGTCTTGCCGTGGATGTCGGAGAACGACACGAAGATCTTGTCCAGGAAGGACCGGGACGTCTTCGTGGACGCCGCCTGCCGCACCTCGCCGAAGACCGTCCGGGAGATCTGGCCGACGATGTAGTTGTTCGCGTCGTTCGTGCGCACCTGGAGGGCTCCGGTCTCCGGGGTGTTGCCGGAGCTGGAGGCGATCCGCTCGCTGAAGTCGGCGGGCAGGGTGAGCGACAGGTAGTAGCTGCCGTCCTCGACGCCCCTGCGGGCCTCGTCGGCGCTCACTTCCTGCCAGTCGAAGGTCTTGCTGTCGTGCAGGCCCTTGGTGATGTCGTCGCCCGCCGTGATCTTCTTCCCGTCGGCGGTCGCCCCCTTGTCGGCGTTCACCAGCGCCACCGGGATCTTGTCCAGGCGGCCGTAGGGGTCCCAGAACGACCACAGGTACAGCGCGCCGTACAGCAACGGCAGCACCAGCAGCGCGACGAGCGCGGCGCGCGGCAGCTTCCCCCGCCCGAAGCGGCGCAGCTCAAGCGCGGCCAGTTTCGGTGAACGCACCGGCCTTCTCCTCTCCCCGTTCGGCTTCTTCGGCCTGGTCGGCTTCTTCGGCCTGGTCGGTCTCTTCGGCCCGGTCTGCCTCGTCCTGCGCGGGCGGCTCCTCGCGGCTGTCCGCGGTGGAGACCTTGACGGCGCCCTCGGGAGCCTCGCTGCACACCGCCACGACCGTCGTCCCGGCGTCGGTCAGTGACCTGAGCAGCGCCCAGACCTCCCCGCGTTCACCGTCCGAGAGCTTGAGGTCGGTGTCGTCGATGCCGAGCAGCCGCGGTCCCCCGACGAGGGCGAGCGCCACCGACAGTCGCAGTGCCTCCAGGCGCTCCAGGTCCCGGACGGCCGTGCGCGGCCCCTTGGGCAGTGCCTCGAGGTCGAGCCCGGCGGCTTCGAGCGCGGCCTCCACGCGCCGTTTGGCCTCGGCCGCCCGCTCGCCGGGGGGCCGCAGCAGTCCGCGCAGTGAGGCGCCGAACCGCCGCTGGAGCAGCGCCCGTTCCCGCAGGTGCTCGGCGACGGTCAGCGCCGGGTCGAGGTCGGTGACCCCCGGGACGTGCGCCAGCGCGCTGATGCCGCGCACCGCCGCCATCTGCTTCGGCAGCCGCGCGTCGCCCACGGCGGCCGTGCCCTCCGAGACCTTCATCCGCCCCGTCAGCGCGAGCAGCAGGCACGTACGGCCGGACCCGGACGGGCCCTCGACCGCGATGAGCGCACCCGGCTCGGCGTCGACGGAGATCCCGCGGACCGCCCACCCCCGTGGCCCCTTGATCCCGAGGCCGTCGGCGACGATCCGCACCCCTCCCGCCTGTTCCCCCACGAGTCTCCCCTGAATTTGAACTGACTGGTCAGTGCAAAAACTACTCCGAACCTACGAACGAAGCAAAACGGCAGGTCAGAACGGATTGTCAGTGCCATACCTCACGATGGGTCACATACGGCACTCCGTGACGGGACGTGCCGTCACCCAGACGACAGGAGGTTCGTCATGGCCAGCTATCACGCAGCAGCCGCCCGTCGGCGCCGCGCCACCGGCCCTGCCCCCTCACTGACCGGCCCGGCGAGCGACGTGCACCCCGTACTGCGCCGGGCATCGGCCCCTCCCGCCGCCCTCGACCTGCTCGCCCAGGCCCGCGCGAGCCTCGACGAGGCCACCGCCCTGGAGACGCCCAACGAGCGCTACGCCACGGCCCACCTCGCTGCCCTGCGCACCGCCGCCGCGGTGCTCGCCGCCCGGGGGCGTCCGGAGACCTCCCCCCGGGCCCGGGCCAAGATCCGCAGCGCCTGGGAAGTGCTCCCGGAGATCGCTCCCGAACTGACCGAGTGGAGCGCGCTGTTCGCCTCCGGCGCCCGCCGTCGTGCCCGGGCCGAGGCCGGTATCCAGGACGCGGCCACCGGCCGGGACGCGGACGACCTGATACGGGACGTGGCGATGTTCCTGCGCCTCGTCGAGCGGATGCTGGTCCTCCAGCCGGTCCTTCCGCAGCCCCGCCCGGACCAGGACCGGCCGGAGGACCCCGGCACGGGGAGGGACATGCCGGACGCGGGCTGAGACGTGCGCCGAACGCGGCCCGGCGGCCTGACCCGCGGGGGCTCCCGGGACCCGGGCGGCCTGGCCCGCGGGGGTTCCTGGGACCGGGGCGGTCTGACCCGCGGGGGTTCCTGGGACCGGGCCCGCCTGACCCGCGGGGTAATCCCGGGACCGGGCCCGCCTCACCCGCGCGGCATCCCGGGGCCGGGTCATCCGGACGCCGTGGCCGAGGCAATAGGGTGGGGGACGCCTGAAGTCTTCCCTCCCCGAGGCCGGGGCCGGGGGAGACGCACCATTCGCGCCGCCGTGCAAGAGGCGGTGCCGCGCCGAGGAGTCAACTGCCGTGTCGGACCCGATGCGCCCCCGCGCCGCACTCCGTACCGCCGTGGTCTGGGAGGTCCTCCAGGACGCCCTCGACCGCCGGGTCAAGGCCACGGGTCGGGAGTCGCTGGACGTCCTCGACACCGGAGGCGGCAGCGGCAACTTCGCGGTGCCCGTCGCCCGTCTCGGCCACCGGGTCACCGTCGTCGACCCGAGCCCCAACGCGCTGTTCGCCCTGGAGCGCCGCGCCGCCGAGGCCGGCGTCGCCGACCGGGTCAAGGGCGTCCAGGGCGACGCCCACGGCCTCTTCGACGTGGCCGAGCGCGGTGGCTACGACGTGGTGCTGTGCCACGGCGTCCTGGAGTACGTGGACGACCCGGCAGAAGGCGTCCGCAACGCGGTGGCGGCCTTGCGCGCGGAGGGTGTCCTCAGCCTGCTCGCCGCCGGCCTCGGCGGTGCCGTGCTGGCCCGCGCCCTCGCCGGGCACTTCAAGGAGGCCCGGCAGGCGCTCGACGACCCGAACGGACGATGGGGCGCGGGTGACCCCGTGCCGCGCCGCTTCACGGCCGAGCAGCTCACCGGCTTGGTCGAGGGTGCGGGCCTGCGCGTCGGTGCCGTGCACGGCGTGCGGGTCTTCGCCGACCTCGTGCCCGGCGTCCTCGTGGACACCGAGCCCGGAGCCCTGGACGCGCTGCTGAAGCTGGAGGAGGCCGCGGCCGAGCTCCCCGCGTTCCACTCGGTGGCCACGCAGCTGCACGTGCTGGGTGAGACCGGTGAGGCCGCTGTGCCGGGTGGGGCGGACGAGACCGGTGGGGCTGCCGAGGCCTGAGCCGCTTCGTGAGGTACCGCCGCTGATCAGCGCCTTGGCTGCGCATGGAGTACGCCACAGGCCCCCCGAACGGGGGCGGCGCGCCGTATGATCGAGGGAGACCGTTCCGGCATGACGGGTCGGCCGCCGGGGAATGGAAGCCTCAGCGAGCCGGGACCGGCCATGGCGGGTTCCGGTTGGTCAGTTGGCGCAGAGGGGCGGGTTTCACGGGGGCGATTCCCTGCCTATCCTGAAGAGACCCCCCGGGTCGCCCCCGGCGACTGCACGATGAGGAGGACTCCGTGCCGCTCTCGGAGCACGAGCAGCGCATGCTCGAGCAGATGGAGCGAGCGCTGTACGCCGAAGATCCCAAGTTCGCGACAGCGCTTGAGGGAAGCGGGCTGCGCACGTACACCCGGCGACGGGTCTACCAGGCGGTCGCGGGCTTCCTCGTAGGTATCGCGCTCCTCATGGCTGGAATGGTCGCCAAGCAGGTCTGGCTCAGCGTCGTGGGCTTCCTCGTCATGCTGGGCTGTGCGGTGCTCGCCGTGACCGGCTGGCGCAAGGCCCCCAAGCCGGGCGAACAGGCCGGCGGTGCCGCGGGTCACCAGGCTCGCCGACAGGGTCGGCAGCGCCGCTCGGTAATGGACCGCATCGAGCAGCGCTGGCAGAAGCGCCGCGACGAGCAGGGCGGCCATTAACCCTCCGCGCAGCCTCTCCAGGACTACGTGAACACGTACGTCAGGGGGTGACCACCGATCCGGTGGTCACCCCCTGACGCATGCCCGCGCAGGTCGCGGGCAGCCCTCGCCTGGCCCGGACACAGCAGGGCCGGCCGGTGCGCCCGCACCACCGACCGGCCTCCGCCGCGTGTACCGCTGCCCGCTCAGCCCTGCTGCCCCGATGCCTTCCGCCACGTCGGCCGCAGCGCCGGCGCCCGTTCCCGGACCCTCGTCCACCAGGCCGACGCCGACCACACCACCCGCACGGTGGAGCGGGGAGCCAGCAGCGAGCGGAGCCTCGCCGGACGGCCGGCCGCCGCGCCGAGGCCCGCCGTCGCCCGGCGGACATCGTCCGTGAGACCTGCCACCGGGCGGGGATGCGGTGCGTACAGAACCTGCTCCACCGCGTTCGCCACCCGGTGCACCGAGGCCGCTGCCGTCGCGTCCAGGTTGCCGAGGCGGACGATGCGGGCGGCCGCCTTGCGCGGGGTCTGCGACTCGTCCGGCGTGATGCCGTAGTCCCACGCCGTGTCGGTCAGCTCCTGCCAGACGGCCAGCGTGTGCGGTGCCGCGTCCGCCTCGCCGCGGCCGTGCGCCCCGAGCCGGGCCCTGCGCGTCCGCAGCCGCCACAGCATCGGCGCCAGGGGGAGCGCCAGGACGGCGAGACCGGCGAGGGCCCACACCAGGAACGCGTACCACTTCGGGCCGTCGCCGTCCGAGGGCAGCGCCGCCTGCGGAGACTCGCTCGCGCAACCGCCGTCCAGCTTCTTCTGCTCCGGTGTGCAGGACTCGCGCGCCGAGGGCGCCGCGGAGGGCGCGGTGGACGCCGACTCGGACGGACGCGCCTGGTCGGGCGCCGAGCTGTCGGCGTTGTCGGGCACGGTGTACGACGGGATCGAGCCGCGGTTCGGAGTGGGCTCGAAGCGGGTCCAGCCCACGCCCTCGAAGTACAGCTCGGGCCAGGCGTGCGCGTCCCGCAGCCCCACCGACACCGAGCCGTCCGCCTGCGGGGAACCGGGCGCGAAGCCCACCGCGACGCGGGCCGGTATGCCCAGGGAGCGGGCCATCGCCGCCATCGCGAAGGAGAAGTGCACGCAGAAGCCCTGCTTGTCCTTCAGGAAACGGGCGATCGCCTGCGAGCCGCTGCCGACCTGCACCTGCGTGTCGTACTCGAAGCCGCCGTTCACGGCGAAGAAGTCCTGCAGCTTGACCGCCTGGTCGTACGGGTCGGCGGCGCCCGCGGTGACCTTGCGGGCGGTGCGGCCCACCACCGACGGCAGCGAGTCGGGCAGCTCGGTGAAGTCGCCCTCGACGTCCGCGGGCGGCGGTCCCGCCGAGGCGAGCTGCTCCGCCGTCGGCCGCACGTCCAGGCTCTTGACCTGGTACGTCAGGCCTCGTGTGTTCTGCCCGTGATCGCCGACCAGCGTCATGCCCTGCGGCTCGTACCGCCAGTTGCCGCTGATGCGCACGCCGCTCGGCGGATACGGCATGGGCAGCCAGTCCTGGGCGTACCAGTCGGCTGCCGAGATCGTGGTGTCGATCTCCGTGCGCTCGACGTCAGGGCTGAGGCCGATCGGGTCCGGGAAGGTGCCGTCGGGGACGGCGGTGATGGAGCGCCGGGACGGCTTCCAGGTGGTGCCGTCGAAGTCGTCCAGGGACACGATCCGCAGATACAGGTCCGAGACGTCTTCCATCTTGGTCCGCACGGACAGCACCTGCTGGTCCTCGTCCGCGTTCAGACTGTCCCGCAGCGACACCAGGGGATTCACGGCGGAGATCGTGCCCCCGCCGCCCGGGCCACCGCCCGCGCCCGCCC
>NZ_JAIGQA010000249.1:0-9477 GCF_019733245.1 Streptomyces sp. WAC04114 | reverse complement strand
GAGGCGGGCGCTCCATCGGCATCACCGGTCTCGGACGCGGTCGCGGGCTCGGGGGCCGCACCGTTGCCGCTCGCCTGCGGCGCGGCGGTCTCGGCCGTGGGCGCCCCGGCGACACAGTCGGGATGCGACACGGCTGCGGGTGCCGCCGCGGAAGCGGTCGCTCCTTCGCCACCCGCACGCGAGACCGCCGCGGGCACGGCGGACGCGGTGGAGGACGCGGTGGAGGACCCGCCACCACCGCCGTTGAGCTCCGCGGCCCCCGCGGAGACGGGGGCAGCGCCGACACCCGGCCGCGCGCCTGTCGCCGTCGCGGACGCGGGCGCGGGGGCCGCGCCGCTGCCGTTCGCCTGCGGCGCGGCGGTCTCGGCCGTGGGCGCCACGGCGACACGGTCGGGCTGCGACACGGCTGCGGGCGCCACCGTGGCAGCGGTCGTTCCGCCGCCGCTGCCCTGGGGGTCTGTCTCGGGGGAGCCGGGTGTCGTGGGCGGCCCGCCCGCGGAATCCGCCGGGGCGGGGCGTGCGCCCTGGTCCGTTCGTCTCGCGCGGTGTTCCAGGAAGCGGCGCAGGAGGGGTCGGACGATCTCGCCGGCCAGCACCGCCAGCAGCAGGTACATCGACAGGGCCAGCCACAGGAAGCCCGGCCAGGCGAGGACCTGCTGGAGCCAGAAGGGGGCGCCGGAGCGCTCGGCGACCAGGGCCGCGATCGCCAGGACCCAGCCGCCGGCGATCAGGACCGCGCCGGCGCGGCGGGCCGGGCCCGGGCCACGGGTCGTGTCGCGGAACAGGCGGCGCCACACGTACCAGTTGGCCGTCACGACGACGGTCAGGACCAGTACGGCGACGAGTACGAAGACGATGATCACGGTGGGGATTCTCCCGATCGCCGCTATGACGTCCGGCGCAGTGCGCGCAGACCACGCAACCCGATGGCCCCCACGACCGTCCCCAATACGAAGGAAACGACCGCGAGCAGCAGGTGCACCCAGAAGTAGGCCGTGGGATCACCGTCGTCGAAGGCGAGCCCGCTGCTGTCCTTGACGAGGTTTTTGACGAAAGTGATCCAGATGACCCAGCTCCACACCCCGAAGGCGAGCAGGAACCAGGAGACGGGGCGGCTGAGCTTCATAGGACCAGTATCGCCAGGCCGTGTCCTGTTCCGTTCCCGGGGTGGGGCCGCAGGCGGGACTTCCCCCCGTACGGCATGTACGTTTCCGACCGTGCCCGCTCCGAAGAAGACCGCCAGGCGATCCCTGCTGGTCACCTCCGCCATCCTGTCGTCCCTCGCCCTGGCCGCGCCCGCCGCCGTGGCCGCCCCGAAGCCCTCGGACAGCCCGTCGGCGAGCGCGAGCCCCTCGGCCACTCCCCCGGCGTCGATGTCGAGCGTGGGCGGTGCCCGGCTGGGCAGGCCGGGGACGCAGGTGAACCTGGCGAGCGGCGTACCGGTGCTGCCGAAGGACGTGAGCGCCCGCTCCTGGATCGTCGCCGACGCCGAGACCGGTGACGTGCTGGCGGCGCACAACGCGCACTGGCGCCTCGCCCCCGCGAGCACGCTGAAGATGCTGTTCGCGGACACGCTGCTGCCGAAGTTCCCGAGCGACACCAAGCACAAGGTCGTGCCCGCGGACCTCGCCGGCATCGGCGTGGGCTCCAGCATGGTCGGGATAAAAGAGGAGGAGACGTACACGGTCCACGACCTGTGGCTGGGCGTCTTCCTGCGCTCCGGGAACGACGCCGTGCACGTGCTGTCCGCCATGAACGGCGGCGTCGAGAACACCGTCAAGGCGATGAACGAGCACGCCGAGGAGCTCCAGGCCCTCGACACGCACGTCGTCAGCCCGGACGGCTACGACGCCGAGGGGCAGGTCTCCTCGGCGTACGACCTGACGCTGTTCGCCCGCTCCGGGATGCAGAAGAAGGACTTCCGCGAGTACGCCTCGACGGTCCGGGCCAAGTTCCCCGGGCAGACCAAGAAGGGCAAGAAGGGCAAGAAGGTCCGCGAGTCCTTCGAGATCCAGAACACCAACCGGCTGCTGGCCGGTGACGCGGACGTGCCCGTCTACGAGGGCATCGCGGGCGTCAAGAACGGCAACACCACCAACGCGGGCGCCACCTTCACCGGCGTCGCCGAGCGCGGCGGCAAGGTGCTGCTGGTGACGGTGATGAACCCGGAGAAGTCCGGGCACAACGAGGTCTACAAGGAGACGGCCCGGCTGTTCGACTGGGGCTTCAAGGCGGCCGGGAAGGTGCAGCCGGTGGGCGAGCTGGTGCCGCCGAAGGGCGCGGCACAGGCGAAGCCCGGCGCGAACCCCTCCGGCGAGGCGGGCGGCTCCGGCGACGGTGGCAGCGGCACGGCCGGGACCGGTTCGAAGCCGGTGGCCGGCGCCCCGGCCGCGGACGGCGCCGGCGGCATCGGGACCGCCCTCGGCATCACGGGCGGGGTGCTGGTGCTGCTCGCGGGCGGCGCGTTCCTCGTCAACCGCCGTTGGCCGTTGCCGGATCTGGTGCGTCGCCGCACTCGTCCCTGATCTCGGGGACCTCGTCCTCCTTGCTCTGCGTCGCCGTCCAGGCGGCGCAGAACAGCACCAGCTTCGAGGTGAAGTTGATCCACAGCAGCAGCGCGACGGGCACCCCGAAGGCGCCGTACATGCTCTTCGCGGCCACGCCCTGCAGATAGCCGCTGAGCAGCAGCTTCAGCAGTTCGAAGCCGATCGCGCCGGTCAGCGCCGCGACGAACAGGCGGTGGCGCGTCGGCTCGACGCCGGGCAGCAGGGTGAGGACGTAGAGCAGGAGCAGGAAGTTCGCGAGGACGGCGATGAGGAACGCGGCGATGTGCAGCAGGACCCCGCCCCAGCCGCCCTCGTCGATGCCGAGCTGCCGGGTGACCCAGCCGATCATCGCGGAGGCGACGGCGGAGGCGGCGATGGTGACGAGGAGCGCGCCGCCGAGGCCGACCAGGACGCCGGCGTCCTTGGCGTAGCGCAGGAGCGGGTTCTCCTCCTCGTCGGGCAGCTCCCACACGGCGCGCAGGCACTCGCGCATCGAGCCGGCCCAGCTGATGCCGGTGAAGAGCAGCAGCCCGCCCGCGATGAGGCCGATGGTGCCGGCGTTGTCGACCAGGCCGGCGACGTCCAGCTGGTCGGAGATGCCGGGGACCTGCTCGGCGAGCTTGTCCTGCAGCTTGTGCTCCTGCTCGGTGCTGAGCGTGGCGGCGGCGATGGTGGCGGACACCGTCAGCAGCGGGAACAGCGCGACGAAACTCCTGAAGGTCATCGCGGCGGCCAGCCGCGGCCACTTCACGCGGTCGAGCCGCTCGTACGACCGCCACGCGTGGGTGATCATCAGCCGCTCCGACCACGGCCCGATCACCGGGAGCCTTTTCAGCCAGTCCATGATCCGACTCTGCCCTCCGCCCGGAACACCCATGTACGGGTACCCCAGAACCGCAGGACTGTGGCCAGCGCCATACCGACGACCGCGCCCGAGACGGTGTCCGCGCGCTGCGAGGTGAGGCCGAGACCGTAGTGGCTGACGGCCAGGCAGAGCAGTTGTACGGCGGCTCCGGCGAGGTTGACCGCGAAGAACACGGCGTAGGGGCGCAGACCCGGTGCGCGCGCGGTCCGGTAGGGGCCGAGGGCGTTGCCCGCGTAGGCGACCGTGCAGGCGGCCAGGAAGGACAGGGACTTGGCGGTGAGCGGGTCGAGTCCGGCGGGGCCTCGCAGGCCGGTGAACAGGGCCAGGTCGACGGCGTAGGCGAGGAGCCCGACGGTGGCGAAGCCGGTCAGTTCCCGGCGCCACGGGACGCCGGGGCGCGACGGGGGTGGCGCCGCCCGCACGGCGGGCCGGAGGACGCGCCACGCGCGCGTGGTCACCAATTCGCCACGGCCAGGCCGTACATCGCCATCCAGGCCACGCCGATGAGCGCGAGGGCGCGGTCGCGCAGGACGACCTCCTCGGGTTCGCCGGCCGTGCCGCGGTCGGCGAAGACGGCGTATCGGAGGATCGCCAGGATGAAGGCGACCATGGACAGTTGGCGCCAGGGCAGCACGCTGGTGTGCGGGACGCCGCCCTCCTCCATGGCCCACAGGCAGTAGCCGAGGACGGCGACACCGGCCGCGAGCTGCCAGACGAAGCGGAGGTAGCCGGTGGTGTACTCGGTGAGCAACGCCCGTGTGGCGCCCGCCTTTCCGGCCATCTGGACGGCTTCCGAGTAGCGCTTGGCCGACACCATGAACAGCGCGCCGAAGCCCGTGGTGATCAGGAACCAGCGGGACAGCGGGATACCGAGGGCGAGTCCGCCGATCATGGCCCGCATCAGGAAGCCGGTCGTGACGACGGCGAGGTCGACGACGAGGACGTGCTTGAGGCTGATGCAGTAGGCCACTTGCATGGCGAGGTAGGCGGTCAGCAGGGCGGCGACGGTGGGCCCGCACAGCCAGACCGCGACGGCGGGCGCGAGGACGCCGAGGCAGCCGCCGACGGCGTAGGCGACGGGTACGGGGACCTGTCCGGCGGCGACGGGGCGGTGCCGTTTGACGGGGTGGGCGCGGTCGGCGTCGGCGTCGCGGGCGTCGTTGACGAGGTAGACGGCGGCGGCGCAGGCGGTGAAGAGGACGAAGACCAGGGCGAGTTGAATGAGGGCGTGCCGGGAGAACAGCTCGCCGGCGGCGGCCGGGGCGGCGACCACGAGGACGTTCTTGACCCACTGCTTGGGGCGCGCGGTCCTGAGGAGCCCGGCCGGGAGACCCCCCTTGCGGGGTGGTGCGGACCGCTCCTCGTGGGTGCGCTGCCGCAGGACGGCCGTCTCAGTCATGGTGGGCACCTCCCCGCATCCAGCGGGCGCCGAGCCGGGCCGTGAGGGCGCCGAGGGCCGCGCCGGCGGCGATGTCGGAGGGGAAGTGGACGCCGGCGACCAGGCGTGAGACGCACACCAGGCCGGCGAGCGGCGGGACCGCGTGTGCTCCCAGGGCGCCGAAGGCGACGGCGGCGGCCGCGGCGGAGGTGGCGTGCGAACTGGGGAAGGAGTGCCGGCCGGCGGTGCGCACCAGGGGCACGACGTGCGCGGGGCGCGGACGGCGCACGATCCGCTTCACCCCCATGCTGACCAGGTGCGCCCCCGCGGTCAGCGCGGTGCCGCGCAGCCAGGCGCCGCGCCTCCCGCCGTCCACGGCGGCTCCGGCGAGTCCCGCCGCCAGCCACAGCGCCGCGTGCTCCCCCGCCCAGGACAGGGCGCGCGCGGCGCCTGCCACGCGCGGGTCGGTGCCGCACTCCCTGAGCGCCGAAACGATCCGGTGGTCCATGTGGTGCAGGTCGTCGAGGTCGTCCATGTGGACTCACTGTTCACGCCCATCAGGCCCGAACTCCGGCAATATTGAGCGACATCCCATTAATCACCCATTTCGGGGAGGGATGCCATGTTCCCGAACTGATCAGCCAGAGTAGGGCGATACGGTCACGGACATGTCTGCCGACACCGATTCCGACCCGGACATCATGGGCCTGGACCACACCACCGTAACCGGCTGGGGCCGCACCGCCCCCACCGCCGCCCGGCTGATCCGCCCCCGGTCGTACGAGGAGGCCGCGGCAGCCGTCCGGGACTGCGGGGCCCGCGGCGGGATCCCCCGGGGCCTGGGACGGGCGTACGGGGACGCCGCGCAGAACGCGGGCGGGTCCGTGCTCGACATGACGGCCCTGGACCGGGTGCACGCGATCGACGCCGCCGGCGGGACCGTGCTGTGCGACGCGGGCGTCTCCCTGCACCGGCTGATGGAGGTGCTGCTGCCGCTCGGCTGGTTCGTGCCGGTCACCCCCGGCACCCGCTACGTCACCGTCGGCGGGGCGATCGGCGCCGACATCCACGGCAAGAACCACCACGTCTCGGGCTCCTTCGCGCGGCACGTCCTCGCCCTCGAACTGCTCACCGCCGACGGGGAGATCCGCACGGTGATCCCCGGCACGCCCCTCTTCGACGCGACGGCCGGCGGCATGGGCCTGACCGGTGTGATCCTCACCGCGACGATCCGGCTCCAGCCCGTCGAGACCTCGCTGATGTCGGTCGACACCGAGCGTGCGACGGACCTCGACGACCTGATGGCCCGGCTCGCGGCCACCGACCACCGCTACCGCTACTCGGTCGCCTGGATCGACCTGCTGGCCCGCGGCGCCGCCACCGGCCGCGCCGTCCTCACCCGCGGCGACCACGCCCCGCTGGACGCGCTCCCCGCCCGCCTGCGCCGGGACCCGCTCGCCTTCCGCACGCCGCGCCTCCCGGCCACCCCCGAGATCCTCCCCGAGGGCCTCCTCAGCCGGACGACCGTGGGCCTGTTCAACGAGCTCTGGTACCGCAAGGCCCCCCGTGCCCGGACGGGCCGGCTCCAGCGGATCTCCCCGTTCTTCCATCCCCTGGACGGCGTGCCGCACTGGAACCGCGTCTACGGCCGCGGCGGCTTCGTGCAGTACCAGTTCGTCGTCGGCTACGGCCGCGAGGACGCCCTGCGCCGTATCGTGCGCCGCATCTCCGAACGCCGCTGCCCGTCCTTCCTGGCCGTCCTCAAGCGCTTCGGGGAGTCCGACCCGGGCTGGCTGTCCTTCCCCGTGCCGGGCTGGACGCTGGCGCTGGACATCCCGGCGGGCCTGCCCGGCCTCGGCGCGTTCCTCGACGAACTCGACGAGGAGGTCGCCGCCGCTGGCGGGCGCGTCTACCTCGCCAAGGACGCCCGGCTGCGCCCCGAGCTGCTCGCGGCCATGTATCCGCGCCTCGACGATTTCCGCGAACTGCGCGCCCGGATGGACCCGCGCGGGGTGTTCGTGTCCGACCTGGCCCGCCGCCTCAGTCTCTGAGCAACCTCTAGGAGCTGCTGTCATGAAGGACGCCTTCGGCCTCCCCCAGTCCCTGCTCGTCCTCGGCGGTACGTCCGAGATCGCGCTGGCGACCGCCCGCCGGCTGATCGCCCGCCGCACCCGCACCGTCTGGCTGGCGGGCCGCCCCTCCCCCGCCCTGGAGGAGGCCGCCGGGCAGCTGCGCGGGCTCGGGGCCGACGTGCACACCGTCGCCTTCGACGCGCTCGACCCGGCCTCCCACGAGGCCGTGCTGGGCAAGGTCTTCGCCGAGGGCGACGTCGACATGGTGCTGCTCGCCTTCGGGCTGCTCGGCGACCAGGCCCGCGACGAGCGGGAGCCGGAGGCGGCGGTGCGGGTCGCGCAGACCAACTACACCGGCGCGGTCTCGGCCGGGCTGGTGTGCGCCCGTTCGCTCCAGTCCCAGGGGCACGGCTCGCTGGTCGTGATGTCCTCCGTCGCGGGCGAGCGGGCCCGCCGCGCGAACTTCATCTACGGCTCCAGCAAGGCCGGTCTCGACGCCTTCGCGCAGGGCCTGGGCGACGCGCTGCACGGCACGGGCGTGCACGTCATGGTCGTCCGCCCCGGCTTCGTCCGGACGCGGATGACCGCCGGTCTGCCCGAGGCGCCGCTCGCGACCACGCCCGAGGCGGTCGCGACGGCCGTGGAACTGGGGCTGCGGCGCCGTACGGAGACGGTGTGGGTGCCGGGGACGCTGCGCGTGGTGATGGCGGCGCTGCGGCACCTGCCGCGCGCTGTGTTCCGGCGGCTTCCGGTCTGACCCCGCGAGTCCGGCCCCGCGGACGGGTCAGCGGATGGGGACGGAGCCGTGCTCCACCCGCCCGGCCTGCGGGGGTACCACCGAGCCGCGGAAGGGGAACTCGCGGAGCTTGCGCCAGACGTCGTCGGCGCCCTGCTCGTAGAGGGCGAAGCCGGTGCAGGGCCACTCGGCCTCGTAGCCGGCGAGCTCCTCGAAGGCGCGGTCCATGGCCGCGTCGTCGATGCCGTGCGCCACGGTGACATGCGGGTGGTACGGGAACTGCAGTTCGCGGGGGGCCGGTCCGGCGGGGTCGCGGACCTGCTGCTGGAGCAGCGTGCAGGCCTCCGCGCCCTCGACGACCCGGACGAACACCACGGGCGATACGGGCCGGAAGGTGCCGGTGCCGGACAGCCGCATGGGGAACGCGCGGCCGGCCGCGGCGACCTCGGCCAGATGTGCCTCGACGGCCGGCAGGGAGGCCTCGTCGATCTCGGTCGGCGGCAGCAGGGTGACGTGCGTGGGGATGCCGTGAGCAGCGGCGTCGCCGAAGCCCGCGCGCAGCTGCTGGAGCTCGCTGCCGTGAGGCTCCGGGACCGCGATCGAGACACCGATCGTTACGGTCCCCACGTCGTCTCCTGTCATGTCAGTGTGGCCGCTGATACGACCACCCGGTTATCGACTGTACGGCCACGACCGGGTTACGGGCAGGCGCAACCGGAGTGATGTACAGCGCTGTTCGGTGGTACGGCTGTGCGCGGGCGTGGCGTTCAGTGCTTGGCGGGCAGGAAGCCGACCTTGTCGTAGGCCTGCGCGAGGGTCTCCGCGGCGACCGCGCGGGCCTTCTCGGCGCCCTTGGCGAGGATCGAGTCGAGCGTCTCGGGGTCGTCCAGGTACTGCTGGGTGCGCTCCCGGAACGGCGTCACGAAGTCGACCATGATCTCGGCGAGGTCCGTCTTGAGCGCGCCGTACATCTTGCCGGTGTACTTCTCCTCCAGCTCGCCGATGCTCTCGCCGGTGAGGGTCGAGTAGATCGTCAGGAGGTTGCTGACGCCCGGCTTGTTCTCGGCGTCGTAGCGGATCACCGTGTCGGTGTCGGTGACGGCGCTCTTGACCTTCTTGGCCGTGGCCTTGGGCTCGTCGAGGAGGTTGATGAGGCCCTTCGGCGTGGACGCCGACTTGCTCATCTTGATCGACGGGTCCTGGAGGTCGTAGATCTTCGCCGTCTCCTTGAGGATGTACGGCTTGGGGAGCGTGAAGGTCTCGCCGAAGCGGCCGTTGAAGCGCGTGGCGAGGTCGCGGGTGAGCTCGATGTGCTGGCGCTGGTCCTCGCCGACCGGGACCTCGTTGGCCTGGTAGAGCAGGATGTCCGCGACCTGGAGGATCGGGTACGTGAACAGGCCGACCGAGGCGCGCTCGGCGCCCTGCTTGGCGGACTTGTCCTTGAACTGGGTCATCCGGCCGGCCTCACCGAAGCCGGTGAGGCAGTTCATGATCCAGGCGAGCTGGGCGTGCTCGGGGACGTGGCTCTGCACGAAGAGCGTGCAGCGGTCCGGGTCGAGACCCGACGCGAGGAGCTGGGCCGCGGCCAGGCGGGTGTTCGCGCGCAGGTCCGCCGGGTCCTGCGGGACGGTGATCGCGTGCAGGTCGACGACCATGTAGAACGCGTCGTGAGTCTCCTGCAGGGCCACCCACTGGCGGACGGCGCCGAGGTAGTTGCCGAGGTGGAACGAGCCGGCGGTGGGCTGGATCCCGGAGAGCACGCGAGGTCGGTCAGAGGCCATGCTCACCATTCTCTCAGGTCCCGGGCGCCGATCCGGAACCGGCCGGAAACAGCCGGTCTCCCGTCCGGCCGGTTCCGGATCGGCGCCCGGGACCTGAGA
>NZ_JAIGQA010000248.1:0-9483 GCF_019733245.1 Streptomyces sp. WAC04114 | reverse complement strand
GAGGAGGGGGTGGGTGGCGTAGGGGGGCTCCTCGACGTCCGTCAGGAGGCGCTGCACGGCCTCCGTGAACGTCTCGTGGGCCGCTTCCAGTTCGTCGTGGGACTCCAGGGACTCCGCGACGATCACCCACGGGGCCGGGTCCTTGGGGGCCGACACCCGGACGCCCTCGATGATCGCGCGGGCCTCGGCCTCGTGGCCGTACTCCCAGAGGTTCGAGGCCTTGAGCGCCCGTACCAGGTGGGGGTTCTCCAGGCCGTCCGGGGAGGACAGCAGGCGGTCGTAGAGCGTGGTCGCGGTGGGGCGGTCGCCGGAGAGTTCCAAGTGGGCCGCTGCCCGCAGCAGCAGGGCCTCGGCGTCCTCGGGATACAGGCCGGCGGTCCGCTCCAGGCGTGCCGCCTCGGCGGTGTGGTCGACGTTTTCGGCAGGCGTGTCGGGGCGCATGGGGGACACCGTACTGCCGGGAGGTGACGAGCGTGAGAGATGTGCAGGCCAGACCCGATATCGAGGCGCCCGGGGGACCCAGGGCGCCCCGGGTGTCGCGGCTTCTCTCACGCTCGGCGCAGGCCTACTGCGTTACTCCGTCTATTTGGAGCGTTTGGACTGACTTCGCCGCGAAGGGGACAGCTATGGACTTGCCGGACAGGCGGATGTCCGAACGGGCCGTGTAGAGGTCGCCGCCGCCCGTCGTGACCGTGTTCCAGCGGGGGACCAGGCCACCCGAGCCGCCCGTCACCGTCGCGAAGCGGGAGAGGTCGAAGGTGAGGGTCTGGGCGGACGCGGAGGTGTTGACCGCCACGATCACCAGGCGGCGGGCCGTCGCGTCGTACGCCGCCACCGCGTAGTCCACGCCCGTGTCCAGGATCGTCATGCCGGGGCGGATGTGGCGGCTGAACTGGGCCATCACATAGTGCTTGGTCTGGACGGTGGTCGGTTGGAGGGTGTTGGCGTCGTAGGCGATCATCGCCCAGCCGCTTGACGGGTCCATGACCTGCCAGTAGCACCAGGCCGTGGGGTGCAGCCAGCGGAAGTCGAGGCAGAGGTTGGAGGCCATCGTCAGGCCGGTGCCGTCGCTGTCGCCCGTCTCGGAGTTCCACAGCTTCTTGCGGGAGGTGGTGACCACGTCCGTGTGGAGGAGGTCGCGGCGGCCGCCCGAGCCCTGGTAGCCGTGCACATTGACCTGGGACACCAGCGCCTTCGTCGACGTGCCGAAAGATCCCCAGGTGGAGCGGGCCGTGTCGTAGTTCGTCTCGTCCGAGGCCGCGATGCGGATGCTCGTCAGGCCGCGCTTGTCCAGTTCGCTGCGCATGTGGGGGAGTACGGCCGCCTGGACCGCCGGGTCCATGTGGCAGCCCTCCTGGGTGCCGGTCGCGGTCCACCAGGTGGAGGCCGGCTCGTTGAAGGGGTCGACCGTCGCGAAGTTCACGCCCCAGTTGTTCTTCGCGTACAGGGCCGTCGCCGCCAAGTGGCTCGCGTGCTGGCGGTAGTTCCAGGTCTGGAGGTTGTTGCCGCCGCCCGCAGCGCCCGAGGGGTTGTGGTTGGAACACATCCACCACATGGGGGAGTTGGCGAAGAGTTCGGTGATCGCGCCACGCTGCGTGGCCTTCACCAGCATCGCGCGCTGATTGGCGTCCGCCGTCCACTTCCACGCCGAGGACGTGGGGTCCTCGTTGCTCCAGTCCTGCCAGAAGCCTTCGATCTGCTTGAAGGCGGGGATGTTGGGCGACTTCACCATCGTCTCGCCGCCGACGCTGTTGGAGCTGCACGCGCCGAGGTTGTAGCGGGCGATGTTGAGGCCCAGGCCGGGCAGGGAACGGCCGTTGTACGTGACGGACTTGGTGGTGAAGAACAGGTCGGCGAAGTCGTCCCGGGCACCGAAGACGTTGGCCCACCAGGCGAGGGAGGTGCCCCAGCCCTCCCAGGTGCCGTACGTCGTCGACGGGTTGACGGCGATCGTGGCGTCCGCGTGCGCGGTGCCCGTCGCCAGGGCGCTGCCGAGGAACGTTCCGCCTGCTGCGGCCAGCAGACTTCTGCGTCGGATCACGGCTCCTCCGTAAGGGAGTTGGGGGCGGGCGCCGGTCCCCGGCCCGGCGCACAGGGGTGTCCCCGTGGTTGGTGACGAGAAGCATCGGGTGTGGCGGGTGGGTTGTCGAGAGTTCTGACGAACCTTTCTCAAACCCGTGTACGAAGTCGCGGGCCCGGGTGGGAGGGTGGTCCTGTATAACGGACGGCAGGACGTACGCGCGTATGAAGGGAGGGGCAGTTGTGAGCCGGAGCCGGGCCACCCTGCGTCCCGTCCTCGCGCTGCTCTTCCTGCTCGTCGAGGTGGCGCTGCTCGACACCGGCAGCCTCACCGCCACCGTCGCGCTCGCCGCGACCGCCGCCGCCTCCTCCGCCCTCGCGCTCTGCGCCGTCATCGCCTCCCGCTGCGCCCCCACCGTGCCGCGCACGCGGGTGCGTACGGCCATCCGCGACCGGGACCGGCGTACCGCCTTCCTGCCGCAGCGCGATCCCGACGCCCGGGGGCGCACCCGGCCCCGGGCGCCCGGTCACGCCCTCCGGGCGACCGTCGCGTAGGGGCGTATCCACACCTGGGTGACCCCGCGCGGGTCGTCATGCCGCCATGACCTGTTCCGGCACGACGAGACCCCCGGAGGGCTCACCCATGTCCGTCTTCGCCAACCTGGTCGAGCACCTTGCCGACCTGCTCCAGCCGCTGTTCGGCGCCTCGGCCGCCGCCGCGGCGATCGTCCTGTTCACCGCGCTCGTACGACTCCTCGTCCACCCCCTGTCCCGGGCCGCCGCGCGCGGCCAGAAGGCCCGCACCGCGCTCCAGCCGAAGATCGCCGAACTGCGCAAGAAGCACGGCAGGAATCCCGAGAAGCTCCAGAAGGCCGTGCTGGAGCTGCACGCCGAGGAGAAGGTGTCGCCACTGGCCGGCTGCCTGCCCGGGATGCTCCAGATTCCCGCGTTCTTCCTGCTCTACCACCTGTTCTCCAGCGACACGATCGGCGGCGAGGCCAACGGGCTGCTCGGCCACCAGTTGTTCGCGGCCCCGCTGGGGGAGCGGTGGACGGACGCGCTCCAGGGCGGTGTCCTCGGTGGTGCGGGACTCGTCTACGCCGGGCTGTTCGTGATCGTCGGATGCGTCGCCGCGTTCAGCTACCGGCTCAGCAAGCGCACGATGGCCGCGAACCCGGCTGCCCAGGTCGGGGACGGGGAGCAGCTGCCCGCGCTGGGGGCGGTGACCAAGGTGATGCCGTTCATGTCGTTCTTCACGCTGGTCACCGTGGCGGTCGTGCCGTTGGCCGCCGCGCTCTACGTCGTGACCAGTACGACGTGGAGTGTCGTGGAGCGGGCCGTGCTGTACAGGTGACCGGGCGGGCGGGGTCCAGTACGTGAACGGGGTATTGCGGAGTGCACGCCCAGCTTGGAGGATCGACCAGTCCTCCGATGGCTGCCCCGCCGCACCCGGGTCGCGCGCATCGGCCGGGCGCCCGCGATCGAGGGAGACTGATCATGAAGCTGCTGCGAGTCGGTACGGCGGGAGCGGAGCGGCCCGCGCTGCTCGACGCCGAGGGGGCCCTGCGGGACCTGTCGGGTGTCGTCGCGGACATCGACGGCGCGCTGCTCGCCGACGAGGAGGCGCTCGGCCGGGTCCGGGCCGCCGCCGACGCCGGTGATCTGCCCGTGCTGGACGCCGCCGGGCTGAGGGTCGGGCCGCCGCTGGCGCGGATCGGCAAGATCGTCTGCATCGGGCTGAACTACCACGACCACGCCCGTGAGACCGGCGCCGAGCCGCCCGCGGAGCCGGTCGTCTTCATGAAGGCCCCGGACACCGTGGTCGGGCCGAACGACACGGTCCTCGTGCCGCGGCGGGCCCTCAAGACGGACTGGGAGGTCGAGCTGGCCGTCGTCATCGGGCGTACGGCGCGGTACCTGGGGTCCGTGGAGGAGGGGCTCGCGCATGTCGCCGGGTACGCGGTGGCGCACGACGTGTCCGAGCGGGAGTTCCAGATCGAGCGGGGCGGGACCTGGGACAAGGGCAAGAACTGCGAGACGTTCAACCCGCTGGGTCCCTGGCTCGTGACGGCGGACGAGATACGCGATCCGCAGGGCCTGTCGCTGAAGCTCTGGGTCAACGGGGAGCTGAAACAGGACGGGACGACGGCCGAGCAGATCTTCTCGGTGGGTGAGGTCGTGCGGTACCTCAGCCAGTTCATGACGCTGTACCCGGGCGATGTGATCAACACCGGTACGCCGGCCGGCGTAGCACTGGGAGCGCCCGAGCCGAAGCCGTTCCTGAGGAGCGGGGATGTCGTGGAGCTGGAGATCGAGGGGCTCGGGCGGCAGCGGCAGGAGTTCAAGGACGCCTGAGGGGCGGAGGCAGCAAGGATCCAAGGGCGTTTGAGGGTGGGCAGCGGCAAGGATCCAAGGACGCTTGAGCGGTGAAATGCGCCCCCCGGCGCAGTTGAGCGCGATAGGAGCGCGTGCACTGCGCGCGCTCCTATTCGGCCTCTCATAGCGCTCGATGTGTGGAAATCAGCCAGTACGGTTGGCGACCGGGTGGACTGATGCACGGCGGGCTCCGCAGCGGCGGCTCCTGCGCCGATCTCGCACCCTGAACGCCGAACGGGGAGCACCATGCGGGTACTTGCGGAACGCTACGAGCTGATCGAGGAAGCAGGACGTGGCGGCATGGGCCAGGTCTGGCGCGCCATGGACCGGGAGCTCGGCCGCGTCGTCGCCGTGAAGATCCTGCCGCCGGAGCTGACCAGGCACGAGGAGTTCCGGGTCCGGTTCCGCAGGGAGGCCCGCACCATCGCCTCGCTCAGCCACCGCAACATCGCCGTCCTGCACGACGTCGGCGAGGACGTCCGGGACGGCGGCGAGACGACCCCGTTCCTCATCATGGAGTTCATCGACGGCCGCACCGTGGCGGACGCACTGGCCGAGGGGCCGTTCACGGTCGAGCGTGCCCTCGACGTCGGCCGGGGCATCGCCGAGGCCCTCGCCCACAGCCACGGTCAGGGCCTGGTCCACCGGGACATCAAGCCCTCCAACGTCATGCTCACCTCCGAAGGCGGGGTCAAGGTCCTGGACTTCGGGATATCCAAGGTGGTGGCGGAGACCACCACGCGCCTGACCGCGACCGGCATGACGGTCGGGACCCCGGCCTATCTGTCACCGGAGCAGCTGACCGGCGGAGCGGTGGACGGTCGCTCCGACCAGTACTCCACGGGTTGCCTGCTGTACGAACTGCTCACGGGGCGGACGCCGTTCAGCGGCGACTCCCCGTTCGCGGTGATGCACCAGCACATCAGCAGGGAGCCCGTCGCCCCGTCCGAGCTGCGGCCGCTGATCCCGGCGGCGGTCGACGAGGTCGTACTCCGGGCGCTGTCGAAGGACCGGGAGCAACGCTTCGCCGGCATGGGCGAGCTGCAGCAGGCCCTGGCCCGCGCGGGGAGCGGAGTCCCGGCCCTGCCGGCGATGCCTCCGGCGCCGCCGGTCCCGCCGCCGTCGGGAACGGGGCCGGGGCGGACGATGCTGGCCGAACAGCCCACCCAGGCCGCGTCGTTGCCGAAAAGGGCCACCGCCGCACCGCCCCCGCGGCCCGTCGTCGATCCGGTCGAAACGGTTCCCGACGAGGACGACCAGGCCCCCGACGCCTCGTCCGCGGCGACGGCCACCGGCTCCGAGCCGACCGGCTCCCAGCGGACCGGCTCCCAGCGGACCGGCTCCGAGCGGACCGGCTCCGAGCGGACCGGCTCCGAGCGGACCGGCTCCGAGCGGACCGGCTCCGACCCGACCGGCCCCGAGCGGACCGGCCCCGAGCGGACCGGCTCCGAGTGGACCGGCTCCGACCCGACCGGCCCCGAGCGGACCGACCCCGAGCGGACCGGCTCCGAGTGGACCGGCTCCGACCCGACCGGCCCCGAGCGGACCGACCCCGAGGCCGCGTCGCCCCGGCGCGGATGGCGCCGGCTCCCGGCCGGAAACCGCGCCGTGGCCCTGCTGGGGCTCCTGGTCTCGGCCGTGGTCGTCCTCGTCCACCAGGACCTCGATCCGTCGAGCGACCACCTCGTGCCGCTGGCGGTGGTCGCGATCCTGGGAGTGGCCGCGTTCCGCTGGCTCCCGCTCACGTCCACCCTGCTGTGGTGGGGCGCCGGCGCCATGGTCATCGCGGGTGTCCCCGCCGGGGCGCCGTCCGACGAGAGCGACTACGTCTACGTGGACGACACGGACTTCGACAGCTCCCTCTACTACTACGGCATCTACTACGAGGACTACTACGAACTGGACGAGGACCCCTCCGGGCACACGCTGTTCGAGCAGGGGTACGACGGAGAGTACGAGCCCGCCTCGGCCATGGTCTCCATGGACTACACGGGACACGAGCCGATGTCGGTCCTCGCCGTTCCGGTCCTCGTCCTCGCCGTCCTGTGCCTGCTCCGGACGCTGCGCTCCGGGCGGCAGTCGGCTCTCATGGCGGCCGCCGGCATCACGCTGGCCGGGCTGGGAGTGAGCTGGCTGGCCGAAGGCAGGGACGACCAGGTGGTGTGGTTCTCCATGGCCTGGGGGCTGACCGCGCTCGTGGCTGTCGTCCAGGAGCTGCGCGCCCGCAGGCGGGGGCCGGGGCCGCGGCGGCCCCGGCGCCGACTGCGGTTCGTCGTCGCCGAGTAGGAAAGGCCCGCACACCGGCCGGTGAACCGCGCGGCTTCGGCGGCTGCGGGCCGTCCGTGGCTCGTCGCGCGGTTCCCGCGCCCCTGAGGTGAGCCTCAGTCCAGCAGCGTCGCCACGTCGCGCCACGCCTTCCGGGGGAGGGCGTCCCGCGGCTCGTCGCTCACCACCTGAAGGGCCACGTGGTCCGCGCCCGCCTCGAAGAACGCGTCGATCTTCGTGCGGATCGCCGCGTCGTCGCCCCAGGCGAACAGGGCGTCGACCAGGCGGTCGCTGCCGCCGTCCAACAGATCGTCCTCGGTGAAGCCGTGCCGCAGGAAGTTGTTGGTGTAGTTCGGCAGCGGGAGGTAGAGCTCGAGGAAGTCGCGGGCCAGGGCGCGGGCGCGGTCCGGGTCCGTCTCCGGGACGACGCCCAGCTCCGGGGCGAGCAGCGGGGCCCCGCCCAGGATCTCGCGGGCGTGCGCGGTGTGCTCCGGGGTGACCAGGTACGGGATCGAGCCCGCCGCCCGGTCACGGGCCAGCCGGAGCGACTTCGGGCCGAGCGCGGCCAGGAGGCGCCGCTCCGCCGGCACTCCGGCGGCGTCCAGGCCGTCGAGGTACTCGACCAGGGCCGAGTAGGGGCGGGCGTACTGCTCCACCCGCTTGGCGTGGCTCACCCCGAGGCCCAGCAGGAACCGCCCGGGGTGGGCCGACTCCAGCTCCGCGAAGGCCGCGGCGGCGGCGTCCGGTTCGTGCTGCCAGATGCTCTGGATGCTGGTGCCGACCGTGAGCTTCGAGGTCGCCTCGATCAGCGGGGCGGCGTTGACGGCGGAGCTGTTGCCGCCCAGCCAGAGGGCGCCGTAGCCGAGCTCCTCCAGTTCGGCGGCTGCCTCGGCGAGTTCGCCGCGCCGGTCCGGGTCCTCCGAGCGCAGACCTACGCTCCAGATGCCGTACCGGCCGACGGTCTCCTTCAGGGGGGTGGTCATCGGTGGGTCCCTCCGGTTGGGGCGCCGTGCTTGATCACGCGTACGCAGGTGCCAACCGGAGGGAGTCCCCGGTCATTCCGGGTGTGGGACCTGGAGGTCCTGGAAGCGCTCCAGCGCCTCGACGACGAGCCGGTGGTCCTGGAGCTGCGGCAGCCCGGACACCGTCACCGCGCCGATCACGCCCACGCCCTCGACGGTGATCGGGAAGGAGCCGCCGTGGGCCGCGTAGGTGTCGGGGTCGAGGCGAGAGGACTCCTCGAACGTGCTGCCCTTGGCGCGGAAGCGGGCGCCGACCAGGTAGGAGGCGGAGCCGTAGCGCTCGACCACCCGGCGCTTGCGGGCGATCCAGGCGTCGTTGTCCGGGGTGGAGCCGGGCAGCGCCGCGTGGAAGAGCTGTTGGCCGGCGCGGTGGATGTCGATGGCGACCGGGGCCTGCCGCTCCCGGGCCAGCTCGACGAGGAGCGAGCCGAGCGCCCAGGCGTCGTCGTACGTGAACTGGCGGAACACCAGCAGGCGTTCCTGCTTCTCCAGCTCCTCCAGGCTCGGGGTGAGCTCCGGGTGGAACTTCGGGGTGAGCCCCTGGCTGTGCGAGGGGTTGCTCTTCTGGGTCACAGGGTCACCGTCACCTTCTCGAGGGCCGAACGACGGGCGGCCTCCAGTACGTCCAGGGCGGCGGCCGCCTCCCGTGCGGTCACCGGGTTCGGGGCGCCCTCCAGCAGGGCCTTCGCCACGGCCGCATAGTAGGCGGGGTAGTCGCCGGGGAGGGTCGGTTCGGCGCGTCCGCCGCCGGTCACCGGGGACTCGCCGGAGCCCACGCGGCCCCACAGCGACTCGGGCTCCACACCCCAGCCGGGGCCGGGGCGCAGGCCGTCCCGGAGCGCCGCCTCCTGGGGATCGAGGCCGTACTTGACGTAACCGGCGGTCGAGCCCAGGACGCGGAAGCGGGGGCCGAGCTGGGCGGTCGTCGCGGAGACGTAGAGGTGGGAGCGGACACCACTGGCGTGCGTGATCGCGATGAACGTGTCGTCGTCCGTCTCGGCGCCCGGGCGGCGGATGTCCGTCTCCGCGTACACGGAGGCCGCCGGGCCGAACAGGACCAGGGCCTGGTCCACGACATGGCTGCCGAGGTCGTAGAGCAGACCTCCGATCTCTGCGGGGTCGCCGGACTCGCGCCAGCCGCCCTTCGGCTTCGGACGCCACCGCTCGAAGCGGGACTCGAAGCGCCACACCTCGCCCAACTCGCCCTCGTTCAGCAGCTTGCGCAGGGTGAGGAAGTCGTTGTCCCAGCGGCGGTTCTGGAAGACGGAGAGCAGCAGTTCGCGCTCCTCGGCGAGGGCGGCGAGCTCACGGGCCTCGGCCGCGGTGCCCGCGACGGGCTTGTCGACGACGACCGGCAGGCCGGCCTCCAGCGCGGTCCTCGCGAGCGGCACGTGCGTCTTGTTCGGGGACGCGATGACGACCAGGTCCAGCTCGGCGGCCCGGTCGAACAGCTCGTCCGGTGTGGCGGCGAGGCGGACGTCCGGGAACTCGGCACGGGCCTGCTGCTGCCGGTCCGGGTTCGAGGTGACCACCGTGTCGAGGGCGAGGCCCTCCGTGGCGGCGATCAGCGGGGCGTGGAAGACGGAGCCGGCGAGGCCGTAGCCGACGAGGCCGACGCGAAGGGGCGAGCCGGAGGCTGTGCCGAGGGGTGTGCCAGTCATGCCACCCACTTTCGCAACGCTGTTGCCAAAGTGCAAGCGCCGGGGACAATGGGGGTGTGAAGAGGGCGGACGACCGTACGGGCGGAGTGGGCGGCATGCGCGGGACGGGAGGCGCGGGGGCGGTCGGCACGGCCGGGGTC